>NZ_VTXF01000023.1:0-88187 GCF_013114585.1 Vibrio sp. 99K-1 | reverse complement strand
AAGGCCTGACTCCGATAGAATATCGAACTCAGGCCTTGAAAGCCGCTTAACAGAAATGTCCAACTTTACGGGGTCACTTCAGTGATAGGTATCTCTCGGGCTTTGGATGTTTTTGTCATCGATGACGCGATTAGATTGCCTGACGAAGTTGGAAATAGCGTCCTTGTTCGTTCAACAGTGTCTCATGAGAGCCATGCTCTACAATCTCGCCTTGTTCAATCAGAACGATAGAATCCATTGCTTCCAGACCAATCAAACGGTGCGTAATGAAGATAACAGTCTTACCCTCAAAATGCTTCTCAAACAGTGCCATGATACTCTGCTCAGTTTGCTTATCTAGGCCTTCTGTAGGCTCATCGAGAAGCAGGATAGGGGCATCATGAAGAATGGCACGTGCAATACCAACACGGCGCTTCTCACCACCAGATAGTTGACGACCACCGTCACCTAACCAGCTATCAAGACCATCGTTCTCCAGCAGCTTTTCTAGGCCAACGTCTTTAAGGATGTTGGCTAGGTGCTCATCGTTGGCATCTGGTTTCGCAATCAACAAGTTGTCGCGTAGGCTGCCATTCAAGATGTCGACACGCTGGCTTACCACACTGATCGATTCACGCAGTTGTGACTCGTTCCATTGTGTCAGTTCAATACCCGCGATAGAGATATAACCTTTCTTAGGATCCCAGTAGCGAGTTAGGAGCTGAATCAGTGTCGACTTACCCGAACCCGTTTGGCCCACAATCGCTACTTTGTTCGTTGCCGGGATCGTTAGGTCGACAGCGTACAGAACACTGCGCTCAGAGTCAGGGTAGTTGAACGTCACGTTTGAGAACGTAATATCAAGCGGCTTGTTGATGTCGAGTTTCTCTTCAGCGAACTGAACTTCAGGTTCTGAAAGAATGACTTCATTCAAGCGACGTGCAGAAGACAGAGTTTGACCTAAATGCTGGAACGCGCCTGCGATTGGCATCAATAGTTCAAAACTTGCCATGGTTGCGAACGCCATAAGCGCGATGAACGGATCTGGAGCATTACCACCTACGCCGTCAGCCGCTAGCCAAAGCATAAGAACCAGTGTCAAACCGTTGAACAGCATGAGCGCTGCTGAAGCCATGCCGGTTAGGTTAGCGTTCACAAACTGGTTCGCCATCAGCTTCTGTTGGGTTTCTAGAATCGCATTGCGGTAGCGTTCTTCTGCACCAAATAGAGTTAGTTCGCTATAGCCTTCAATCCAATCCAGAGTGGTAACACGAAGATCCGCTTTGTTTTGCGTAAGCTCGCCACCGTTACGTTTACCCAGCTTGTAGAACAAGACAGGCCAAATCAACAGCATGATAAGCAGGATAGAACCTAAGATCAGACCTAGTGAAGTATCAAACCACATCAAGAACAGAGTCAGGAAGAAGATACCAAACACACCAACCGTCACCGGGCTTACTAAGCGTAAGTAAACATGGTCCATTGCGTCGACATCAGCAACCAAGCGGTTGAGTAGGTCAGCGTCACGTAGGTTTGAGATTCGACCTGGGATCAGCGGAGCCAGCTTTTTAAAAAAGAAGATACGCAGATCAGTCAGAAGTTTGAATGTCGCATTGTGGCTCACAACACGTTCACCCCAACGACCCGCGGTACGGCTCATTGCCAAACCACGAACACCACCGCCTGGCAGCATGTAGTTAAAGGTTTCACGTGCAATCGTCAGGCCTGCAACCGCAGAAGCTGAAATGAACCAACCCGATAGCGTTAGCAAGCCAATAGAAGCCGACAGAGTAGCAAAAGCCAATAGCATGCCTAGCGATAGGCCAAACCAATGCTTTTTATAGAGTTTCAGGTAAGGCAGTAAATCACGCATCTAAATTACCCTTATTGTCTTGTTGAGCTAAGTTCGCGTTTAGCATCTCTTCAAATAAACCACCCGCAGTTGAAAGCTGAGAGTAATGACCTTGTTCCACAAGACCACCATCGCGCATAACCATAATGTTATCGACCGATTGAAGAGGAGCCAGTTGGTGCGTCACAAGCAGGGCAGTGCGACTTTCGATGTTGCTGTTGATGCCTTTCATTACTAGCTGCTCACTACGAGTATCTAGGCTGGCAGTAGGTTCATCAAGCAACCAGAATTGACCGTCTTGGATCATTGCACGAGCCAATGCCAAACGTTGAGATTGACCAACAGACAGGCCGCCAGAACGATCAGAAATCATGTAGTCCAAGCCGTGCTCATTAACGAACTCACTAGCGAAAGATTGGTCTAGTGCGTTTTGAACCGTTTGGTCTGTAATATCTTGCTTACCTAGAGTGACGTTGTCACGAATGCTGCCGTGAAGCAACAGTGGGTTTTGACCAACCCAGCTGATCGTCTTACGCCAAGATGCCAAGTCTAAATCACGCAATTCAATACCATTGATTTTCAAGCTTCCTTCATAAGGCATGAAACCAAGAATGGCATTAATCAAACTTGTCTTACCCGCACCACTTGGACCAACTAATGCCGTTGATTGGCGAGTATTCAGTGCGAACGAGATAGGGCCAACCAGTTGAACACCTTCAGGGCTCAATACTTTAAGGTCTTGAGCTTCAATATTGATGCCTTGAGCTGGGTCCAGTTGAGTGTCACCTGATTTAACCTTAGTGATGTCGGTTTCTAGGAACTCAACAATACTCTCGGCTGCGCCCACCGCTTGTTGCTTCGCGTGGTAGAAAGTACCCAAGTCACGCAGAGGTTGGTAAAACTCTGGCGCCAAGATAAGGATAAACAGACCAGCGAATAGCGTAATGCCAACACCGTAGTGACCGAAGTTAAGCTCACCGATGTAAGTGAAACCAAAGTAAACCGCCGTCATCGCAATCGAGATAGACGTGAAGAACTCAAGCACTGCAGACGACAAGAAAGCGATTTTCAATACATCCATAGTGCGCGTTCTGAACACTTCAGATGCACCTTTCAATACTTCTGTTTCAGAGCTAGTACGGTCGAAAAGACGAATGGTTGTCATTGACTGCAAACGGTCGTAAAAGTGACCTGAAAGACGCTGAAGCGCTTTGAAGTTCTTACGGTTTGCGTCTGCGGCTTTCATGCCCACTAATGCCATGAACATCGGTACCAGTGGCGCAGTCAGCAAGAAGATAAGGCCGGCAGCCCAGTTTACTGGGAATACTACAACCAAAATAATGAATGGAATCAGTACCGACAAAGACATCTGGGGCAAGTAACGTGAGAAGAAGTCTTGCATGTCTTCAACTTGCTCTAGCAACAGCGTTGCCCACGTACCGGCAGGCTTACCTTTGATGTAAGCAGGGCCCAGTTCGCGTAGCTTGTCTAAAATGAGCTGTCTAATGTAGACACGGATCTGTTCACCACAGCGATAACCTGCGATTTCACGACCCCATGTACAGCCCGCACGGCCAACGACCGATAATGCCAAGCCAGCAAAATGACCAACCAGTTCAGATTTATCGACATTCTCGATGATCAGCTGGTGAAGAATAGAGGCGAGAAGCGCTGCTTGAGCAATTAAAAACACACTTGAAAGTACGCCAAGGCTAATCGCAATCATAAGCCAGCGTTTTGCTAACTTACTTTGTTGCTTAAGCCACTTATTCAAGCTGCGTTGTTTTTTCTTATCCATTATGAAGGCTTAATGATAATTATTATTCGTTGAGGGCGGCTAGTATACAAAAGAAAGCCCAGTGGATATACCACTGGGCTTTAGGGATTTACAACAAAATGTGATGACGCCCTGCATCTACTAAGGCGAGAGCGTCGATAATCAAATCTGCAATCTCAGATTTACTTATCGTTAAGGCCATCTAGGAAGCGTTCAGCATCCAGAGCAGCCATACAACCTGTACCAGCAGAAGTGATCGCTTGGCGGTAGTTGTGGTCCATAACATCGCCTGCAGCGAACACGCCTGGGATGCTGGTTTGTGTCGCGTTACCTTCAAGACCAGACTGAACGATGATGTAGTCATCTTTCATATCTACTTGGCCTTTGAAGATTTCAGTGTTCGGCTGGTGACCGATAGCGATGAACGCGCCCATTACGTCGATATCTTCTGTCTTGTCAGACTGAGTATCTTTAATGCGAACGCCTGTTACGCCCATATCGTCGCCAAGCACTTCGTCTAGCGTGCGGTCAGTGTGAAGCACAATGTTGCCGTTCTCTACTTTGTCCATTAAACGCTTAACCAGAATCTTTTCAGCGCGGAACGTGTCACGACGGTGAATCAGGTGAACTTCAGACGCGATGTTAGATAGGTAAAGTGCTTCTTCAACCGCAGTGTTACCACCACCAACAACCGCTACTTTCTGGTTGCGGTAGAAGAAACCATCACACGTTGCACAAGCAGAAACGCCGCGGCCTTTGAATGCTTCTTCAGACTCTAAACCTAGGTACTTAGCTGATGCACCTGTTGAGATGATCAATGCATCACACGTGTACTCACCAGAATCGCCTTTAAGACGGAAAGGGCGGTTTGATAGGTCGACTTCGTTAATGTGGTCGAACAGGATCTCTGTTTCAAAGCGCTCTGCGTGCTCTTTCATGCGATCCATCAGTGCTGGGCCTGTTAAACCTTCAGCATCACCCGGCCAGTTTTCCACTTCTGTTGTGGTTGTAAGCTGACCACCTTGCTGCATACCAGTAACCAGAACTGGGTTTAGGTTTGCACGAGCAGCGTAAACTGCAGCTGTATAGCCAGCAGGGCCAGAACCAAGAATCAATAAATTACAGTGCTTTACGTCGCTCATGAGGACTCCGAAATTGAATTTGTTTTAATTTATAATCGCTTAGGATTGTATGGAAAATATGGAGGCAATAAAAGGTTAAACAAGGGCTGAAGTGTAATTAATCGTTATAGTTTAGAACTTAATCGAGACAAACGTTTTCGTGGCTAAAGCGATGTTGCAAATGTACCCATTATGAATTATTGTAAACTAGTTTACTAAATTGCAATCAACTAGGATGAGAAAAGTGATTTTTGAAGAACGTATTTGTATTGAAGCATCACCTCAAGACATATATTCGCTATATGTCGATGTAGAAAACTGGAATCAATGGGATAAAGAAGTGGTCTACTCTCGTCTACTGGGGGCATTCGAGGTTGGTGTGAAAGGTGTTATAAAGCCGACCAATGGACCTAAATCAAAGATAGTCATTACGGATGCTACACCAAATAAGAGCTTTACTGTCATGAGCAAACTGCCATTCTGCCTTCTATCATTTGAGCACCAGTTACAGGCTAAAGGAGAAATAACGGAGGTAACTCATAGAATTAAGTTTTCGGGGTTAACCAGTTTTTTGTTTGGGAAAGTCGTGGGTAAGAAAATTTATGATGGACTACCGTCTACCCTTGAAGGATTAAAAAAAAGGGCAGAGAACAATGTTTAAGCATGAGCTCCCATCGGACAGCGTAGGGCTACAGCTCTGGGTCGCTTACAATAAATGGCATTCAGAGGTAATGAAACTCCTTAAGCCGCTAAACATCAACCATACTCAGTTCGTTATACTCGCTTCGATACTATGGTGTAACAAGAACAAAAGCGAAACCACGCAAACAGAAGTAGTCAATATTACAGGCTTGGATAAGATGACATTATCAAAGTCGATGAAGGCGCTGGTTGCGAATGATCTTATCACTAAAGATAAAGGTGTTAGAGACTCACGAAGCTATTCTCTGAGACTCACGAAAACTGGGGAAGCTCTAACAATAAACGCAATAGCGCAGGTGGAAGAGTTAGACCAACTATATTTCGAAAGCTTAAAGGGCGAAAGAGGACTATTTATTTCCCTGTTAGCAGGCCTTAAGAGCCCTTGAATTAAAACTCACTATTGGACAATTCCTTGTCAGTGGCTTTCCTAAATTAGCATCTCACGGATAATTTCAGGTATTGCAAACCTTCAATCAAGTGGCCAAATTCACTCAGCCACTACAGACTTACTTTCTAACCTTTTTCGCATATGTGGGCTTTTCATATCGACAATCCAATTCAATATAGGTGTAGGGTCTTTAGTAACTGGGTATGCTGCATCACCCTCGATCCAAGGCCACACTAAAAGAGCTTTATACTGAGCAGTCGTTGATATTGTATTGTTATTTTGAAAGTACGTAATGATCTCTTCAGGAGCTTTTATACATTCAAGAACATCAGCTTTAAAGTAATCGTACATAAAATCGGTACTTTCTATAGATTTTTGATGAATTATCGAGTTTCTAAGTTTCTCTAGATTCTTAAATTTGGTGAAAAGCCTTTGCGGAAGCTGTTTACAGCTATAGATTTCAGGTAATAGAGATTTAAATTTATCGCTCAAACTGAGCCAACGTTCTATACCTTCCTTATTATAAGATTCTTGAATTCCTTGTTTTGGTTTGTCTTTATAATGTACAAATTCAGAAGGAATACTGATGTTTGCGAATGCTTCAAGTGCGGTATAACCAAATACTATAGCGGTTTGAACTAGCTCTATGTAATCCGATATAAGAGTACAGTTTTCCCATAACTTTTCAGATCTAAGCTCACCCTCATCATAGCTTTTAGATATCGTGTCTTTATGCATTTTTTCTGCACGTTGAAGTGCTTTTTTACTGTTCGAAAGTAGTAGCGAAATATTGTTTGGAACAAAGTAACTAATAGATTTATTTTTGTTCAACTTAACGCTATCAACCTCTTGGAATGCAACGTTCATCTGGTAAGTTGGATTTGGGTGTTCTCTAGAATCAATACAAAAAGGTTTAAGGGCACGAATGTCATAGTAGCCATATTTAGTAACGTCTGTACCTACGACCATCATAGAGCGAACTCCGTTTTTCTCAGATTTTTTAGCCAACTTTTAACCTCAACAGAAAGTCCAAATTAGAATCATGATATCAAAACTCTGCATACTCAATAAGTAGATATACAACAATACGGAAAGAGTTTTATAAAGTTGTGGGATAGAAAATGCCACGGATAAAAATTCAACCTATGGCGATTTTGGACAAAAGTTTGTCAGTGCCTTTACTAAAAGTAATAACTAAAAGTAATAACTAAAAGTATGGAAAAGTCGCTAAGCTCTGTGTCATGTCTACCTGGAACAGATCAATAGCTGGCTATGCACGTAAATTAACAACGGTTCGTCTTACACTTGTAGGGACAACACACTATCTGTGTATAGATAATTGATACCCCTATATGTACAATATACTATTAAAAACATAGTGTTGAGAGTGGAACGTGGGTTTTCGAGTAAATAAAATTAGTGGACATACCCTCTGGGAGGAAAAGTGTGATGACAGTAATGCTGTAACCGTCATTATTGGAAACAACGGATGCGGAAAAACAGAGCTGCTTAAAGACATCTGCAATTACTATCAATTAATTTATGCAGAAGCACTCGCAAGTAAAAATCATCATGTATATTCAGCCCTTCATTACGTAAAGGAAAACTTATCCCAGTGGCCTTTGATAGGACAAGAATTCAATCACCCGATTCCAAGAAAACTCATCGCTGCATCCACAAGTCAATTTGAGAAATTTCAAGATAGCTGGCAAAACAAACTAGATATTATACCCAGTGGTTTTTACTCATATGTTGGGTCTAAACCTTACCTGCCTACATTATCTCCCTCTGTTCGTATTGCTTCAAAAGCTATACAACAATTGCTAGAAACTAATGAACACATAGAGACAAGGAAGCAAGAGGCGCTCACCAGATTTTTAGCAATGTTCAACTTTAGTAATAACTTAGCTTTACAGTTTAATCTAACTTTATCCAGTGAAGAACTAGAAAAAATAGGTAAAAATGGGTCACATATTGACTTTAAGTTGAAACCAGAATCCCAGCTAATATTACAGCAAGCTCTAAAAGAATATGAAACTGCTGAGTTAATAGAAATGCTACAGACTTGCCGGATTATGTCTGAATATCCATCATTTGTTTTAAGGATTCTCAGAAATTCTTTTGCTTTGACACATGTAACTCCTGGGGAAAATTATAAGTTTTCTAAACGCGCCATAGCAAAACTTTTACGGTCAGGGCTCGTTTCTTTAAAAAGTATTCAAACAGTCAATGAGAGAGAAGCTCAAGAACAAGAAGGTGAACTTAATTTAGAAAATTCAGTAGTCACTTGTTTATCGAGACGGAGTTCTGGTGAACAATGTCTATTCCTTCTTTTTATGGGAATCATATCTTCCATTGAAGACAATGCTTTAATTTGTATCGATGAACCCGAAATTAGTCTTCATCCTCAGTGGCAAGAGAAGTTTGTAGACATCCTCAATGACTCATTTTCTAGTTATAAAGGATGTCATTTCCTCATTGCCACGCATTCACCTTTGATTGTGTCAGACATCTCCGCTTCAAATTGTTGCGTGTACGATATGGTCAATCAAAAGTTAATTAATGCTTATCCTCATAAAGAACGCTCAGCAGATTATCAACTGGCCACATTGTTCCACAATCCAGGTAAAAATAATGAATATTTGATTACTCAAATTATTGAGGTCTTGGATGTTGTCTGTAAGGAAGCTAGTCCTCCCGAGGAAACATTAGCAACCGCTAACTGGCTATTGAGCTTTGAATCTAAATTGGATGAACACGACAAAGTCAGGGTATTACTGGGGATCATGCGTTCGACTTTATTAGCAGGGGGCTACCTATGACACCTTTTGTCCTTAGCGAAGATGACAAGGCAATAGTCGCATTAGTACTCAACAAAAGTGTATCCCCAGATAAAAAGTGGATGGATCCTGACGTAAAACAACTCAAAGACAGAATGAAAAAGCATTATATTGAACAACAGGAGTTTTGCTGTGCTTATTGTAAGGTTCACAAGCCTTCCAAGCATGGGGGCGACTGGGATTTAGAACATATAATGCACAAAAATGATTTTGATAAATGGATGTTTCACCCAGAGAACCTCTGTGTCTCATGTAAAGAATGTAATGGATTTAAAGGACAATCGTTAATAACCAAGTCAGATCGTTACATTAATTTTCCAACACGATCATCAAGTTACACTATTATCCATGCACACTATGATAGGTATGAAAATCACATAACGGCTCTTGTACCAGGTATCACTTACCGACATAAGGGGGATAAACACGGAAAAGGATGGAAAACCATCGAAGTCTGTGGATTATTGCGCTACCACGAGGAAGGAGGTCGAGCGAAGGTTGATCCAATACTCCAAGCAGTATTACTTATGACTGCTAATGACCCCTCAAAACAAAACCGCGAACTGGCAATCCAATTATTACAAACCAATGCTAGGGCACTAACTTAGTTTAAGTTACACACTTAGATGATTATCTCTGATAGTTTGCCCGCATTAGAAAATCAAGTCTATTGAAACTCCAGAGGTAAGACGGATGGAGTTTACTTTATCTATCACGAAAAGGGGCACTTTCGAGCTAGGAAGTGCCACGGGTAAAAATCAACCTGAGAAGCTTTTGGACAAAACCTTGATAGCAACTTTCCTAATTTAGCAAATCATTAATAACTACAGGTATGGAAAAAGCCGCCCTCTTAGACTCGTTTTTAGGGTGCATTTGCCACTGAGTTATGGCAACGTCGCAGTACCACAACTATCATTTTTTCGTATCAGATAATCGATAGCATTATTGAATTAAAGAAGAAAACTCAGTTGCAGCTTTTGTAGGCACAAATTCCGTTAATTCATAATCGGCAAGATTATGAATTTTAAATGGGTCATCGTTTAGAGTTTCTTCTAGTTCACTACGGTTTCTAGCTTTTGCGAGAATGATTCCTCCACTTCGTGGAACTTTTCTTCCAGAAGCAATAAAAACGCCTCTCTCATAGTTCCTATCTAAGTACTCAATATGAGCGTCAAGGTACTTATCTATCTGAGACATTTCACTAATGTACGTTATTGACACGATAAACATAATTTTTCCTTTTTTCGTTTGTTAACTCTGATCACAGTGATGACTGTGTTCGCCTCAAGAATCGTATGGATAAGCTTTATTTCTCTATATCATTAAGTGATTCAACCCACTGCTCCGCGAGACTTTTTAAGGGATAAATTGATGAAATTATCTCCTGACCTAATTCGGTTGGTTGATAGCCTAATTCGCCTTTTTCAATTAGCTTTGCCTGTCTTAATTCTTTAATTCTTGAATTTAAAACAGCAGGAGAAATAGACTCACAACGGTTCTGTAACTCACGAAATGTACAAGCTCCACCTGAACACAGCTGCCATAGAACCCCCATAGCCCAGCGTCTTCCAAGCAGATCAAATAATGCCATGATTGGATTGCCTGTTACCGAACCACGAACTGGTTTGCCAGGATAAGGGATTTTTTCCATTTTGATTTTTCCGCTATTAAATTCATAGCGGACTATAATCTAAAACACACAGTCATGCTATGTTTTTAATAGCGGAGTGGGTGAGTTTTCTCTGGACAATTAGAAAGCAATCAGAATTTTAGACATATCAATTCTGAAAAAGATATTACTTATTCTTATGGCTGGAACGCATCAACTCAACAAGGAAAGGGGCATAAATGTGTGAAGGAAGAGCAACTCACGCTTGTAAACATGTGCCACTTTTCTTGAAGCTACACTCCTTTCCGTAGTGGATTTTCAACGCTTCATACTCTTGCTTCCAAATTTCCCCGCGATACTTTCTAGACAAAAAGAACAATCAACTCGCTCTCTTAAAAGAAATGATCCATTTGGGGCGGCCGAGTTCCCCCCGAACTCGACCTGTTCCAGACGCGCAAGCAAAGGCGTGTGGATTCTGGCGTACTCATAAATTAACCAATTCCAGTTTGTTGTGTAAATAATCAATAGCTTGGCAACTGATAGGTTGGTCGTATTTCGATGTGCAAAAACATACAAATAAGTATGCCGAAGTAGGGGGATGAGCCTAGATGCTGCGGCTGACGTATTAGTGGGTAATTGCTGACAAAATAATAAACACAGCGCGCTAGTTAATAATATCGTTAAATTTGATTTTATAGGTGTTTATAACTAGCTAGTGAAGTGTGCTAGTTTTAAGAGTTGGTTATCTTTTATTCTGGTGTTATGCACTGCTTTTTATTTTAAACTTGGTTTTACAATCTGAATTATTAATTCTGACGGGATAAATGATTGTTTATTGTTGATTTGGCAAGATCTTCAAGTATCCTTTTATGTAAACAAAACGTTAAATGTCGAAAGTAAATTAACAATCATTAAGGAGTCGATGATGTTACACGCTCACGAAAACACCCTACATATTACCCATCTCAGTAACCACGCGGTTAAGGAGCTGTCACCTTCTTTCTCTAAGCTACCTAGCACAGAGCACGCAGACGGGCAGTACCGATTGAGAAGGTACTCTGTGGTTGAATTCAGTAATGGACAAGTCGTTGAGCTAGACAAACATAACTTCGTTCAGTCTGAAGACATCAATCACTTTCAAGGTGATGTTGTTCGTCAATTCGAGCCAATTGAAGCACCAATCCTGAGCAGCGAAGGCATGCAAGAGATGTGTGAACTGTTTATTGAAACCAATGGGCTTGAAGACGGACAAGAAATCGAAATCCACCAGATTCGTATCGCTGCCATTTTTGAAGAGACACAGGTTGCGCCTGAAGGCGTGCACCAAGATGGCTTCGACCACATCGCGTTAATTGGCGTGAATCGTCACAACATTGTTGGTGGCGAAATCATGCTGTACCAAGATTCTCATGAAGCACCGTTCTTTAGAAAAGTGCTTGAAGACGGCGAAGTCGCAATGCTTGCAGACAGTAAGCTATGGCACAACGCGCAGCCAATTCGCACCATAGACCATGACGAGATGGGTTACATGGATGTGTTTGTTCTAACGGCTAAGGATGCACGCAATGTCCTTCACTCTTAATGATGTGCGCCAGCAGTTTAGCGCGCTAGGCCAATACCATAACGGTAAGCCGGTTACCTTTTTTGATGGCCCGGGTGGTTCTCAGGTTCCTGAGAATGTTTTAGCATCCATGACGGAATACCTTGGTCACTTTAATTCCAACTTGGGCGGTCACTACTTTTCGAGCCAGAAGACGACAGGCTTGATGCAACAAGCGCGAGAGTCGGTGCAAGCGTTACTGAATGCTGAATCTTCTGGCAATGTTGTGTTTGGTGCCAACATGACTTCGCTGACATTTCAGCTTAGCCGAGCGATCAGCCGTGATTGGCAAGCTGGCGACGAAGTGATTGTTACTGCGCTAGACCACTACTCGAATGTATCGAGCTGGCAACAAGCAGCAGACGATAGAGGTGCGATTGTTCGTCAAGTTCGTGTTGACGAGTCGGATTGCAGCCTAGACATGGCACACTTTGAGTCGTTACTGAGCGAAAAAACCAAGCTGGTTGCCGTGACGTTTGCTTCAAATACCACGGGTTCAATTGTTGATGTGGAAAAAGTCATCGAGCTTGCACACCAACACGGTGCTCAGGTTTATGTTGATGCGGTTCACTACGCTCCTCATCACTTGATCGATGTTCAACAACTGAACTGTGATTTCTTAGCGTGTTCGGCTTACAAGTTTTTTGGCCCTCATGTTGGTATTGCTTACGTGGCGCCTCAATGGCTACATACGTTAAAGCCATATAAGGTTGAGCCTGCCACTAACATCGGGCCTGGCCGTTTTGAAACAGGAACACAGAGCTTTGAAGGCCTCGCGGGTGTGATTGCTGCGGTGGATTACTTGGCACAGTTTGGTGAGCCAACCGACTCATTGCGTTCTCGCTTAGAGCAAAGCTACGCGCTTTATAACAAGCATGAAAGCCAATTGAGCGAGTACTTCCTAAAACGCTTGGGCGATCTGGAAGGGGTAAAACTCTATGGTAAGGCGGAGTTTGATTCGAACCTAAGAACGCCAACATTCGCCATCACCTTTGATAATCACTCGCCAGAGTTCATCGCTAAGAAGCTGGGTGAACATAATATCTGTGTGTGGAACGGACACTTCTACGCATTAGGTTTGGTGAAGCAGTTGGGTATTGAAGAGCAGGGGGTAGTGCGTATTGGTTGTATGCATTACAACTCGATTGAAGAAATTGACCTACTGTTCAACGTGCTCGAGGGCATTGTTAGAAATAACTAAAAGCGGGTTACAGAATTAGAAAAGAGCATACTTCTCCCAAGAATATTGAGTCTGAAGTATGCTCTTTTTTTTAGCCTTATTTAGGGGACTCGTGTAGTTGAGTCAGTCAAGCTATAGATCCATTAAGTTATAGATCCATCAAGCTATTACTCGATTAAGAAAGGTGCTCAACAATTGCGACACCCACAGCGTGAGCGCTTGTCGGGTTTTGACCGGTTATTACTCGCTCATCAGCAATCACAAGCTCTTGCCAAGGCTGAACCTTGTTGAAACGTGCTGCACCACGAGCCAGCGACTCTTCCAGTAGGAATGGAATGTCGTTGATGGTACCAAAGTCGATCTCTTCTTCACGTGTAAAACCAGTCACTGATTTAGAGCTCAGAAGTGTTTCGCCATTGCTCAGCACGATAGGTAGTAGTGCTGCTGGGCCGTGACATACTGCCGCGACAACGCCACCGTCTTCATAGTGCTTGGCAGCGATGCTAGCGAATTGCTCATTAGAAGCTAAGTCTGAAAGCAGACCAAAACCACCTGGGTAAAAGATCGCATCATAGCTGTCTGCATTGATTTGGCTTACTGGAATCGTGTTGTTAATGCGGTTTTGGAAGTCATCATTCGCCAAGATTTCAGTATTAACCGTATCTCCTTCAATATCAGTTCCGTACAGCGGTGCTTTGCCACCATTGATAGAAGCGATGTCGTATTCGAACCCAGCAGCCAAGATCTCTTTCAGAGCGTGGGTAAGTTCTGGAGCGTAAGTACCGTTAGCTTGATCTGTCTCGCCAAGTGTCGCGTGGTTAGTCACTGGAATTAGTATTTTTTTCATGATTCGTCCCTTTGAGCTGCTGTTCTTCTAGTTAGATGTTGGCGCTTTTCTCTAAGCACTCGTGCTTGGTGTTAACCTGTGCACTGTTACTTAGCTATCGCCGTCTTGTTATATCTAATACTAGTTCCAAATTATTTAGGTGATAATATGCTTAAAAGGCAAAACATTGTTGCTATATAGCAAAGATAAAATGCGAGTAGATTAAGTATGGATAGCTTTGAAGGGATTAACGAATTCGTTGCGGTTGCCGAATGTCACGGTTTTTCTGCGGCCGCTAAGCAGTTAGGTTGCAGTACTAGCCATGTGAGTCGACAAGTTTCAAGGTTAGAAGAGCGTGTTGGGGTGGCTCTGCTTGCTCGTTCAACGCGCATGGTGAGCCTGACTGAATCTGGCCACACTTATTACCAACAGTGCAAAGACTTAGTAATTGGGCTGCAACAAGCCAATGAGCAAGTGACGTCTCAACAAACTCAGCTAAGCGGCACATTGCGTGTCAGTGCTGCGGGCGCATTTGCCGAGAATCATGTTGCGGCAGCGTTGATGGAGTTTGCAAAGTCTCATCCAGATCTAACCATTGAAATGAACTTCAACACCAAGATGGTGAACTTTATTGAAGACGGTATCGACTTCGCGATTCGTTACGGTCGGTTAGATGACTCAGGGCTGGTGGCAAGAAAGTTGGTTGATCGCCCAATGGCAGCGGCGGCGAGCAAAGCGTATATCGATCAATATGGCGCGCCCGCTCATCCGGAACAGTTAAAACAACACAGCTGTATTATTGCTAATAGTGACCAATGGCTGTTTGAGCAAAATGGAAAGCCATTGAATGCGGTAAGAGTGCATGGTCGTTGGAGAAGTAACAATTCAAGCGCGGTACTGAAAGCGTGTGAAGAGGGACTCGGCGTTGTGTACCTTCCTAGAAGCAGTTTTAATGGTGCCTTAAGTAATGGCAAACTGGTTCCAGTGCTAGAAGAGTATTGGGGCTCGGGTACAAGCAGTTGGATTGTGTATCAGAACCGACGCTTTCTGCCTCAACGAGCGCGGCTTGCGATAGACTTCTTAGTCGATTATTTCTCTGGCTGGGATGAGTAAAAAGTGCGATTGAAGTTCGTGGTGAGCAGCTTGTGTGCTTCAACTGATGTGAAAAATAAAAAATTGAATCATTACATAGCCATAGGTTATCTATTTCTGTTTTTTGGCGCGCGTAATCAGATTGAGAGACTTGTCTACTTTTACTAAGTCGTGCTAGCGATTGAATTGTAGAGAAGCGGTCAGCAGTACGATATACTACGGTTTGTATTAATGTCCCTAAGCGCGTAAGAGATTATATGGAAGCGTTGGCAGGGCGTGTTGTTATGCTCCATTTTATGAAGTGTAGCTAGATTGCGGAGTTGGCAATGTTTTCTATAAATTTCGAATCCACTTACGGTGTGATAATCATTCAAGATATGAATGTGGTTAGTGTCGATGCTAACTATGCTCGTATTTATGGTTACCAATCTCCCGAAGAATTATTGGCCAATATTGACAGCTTTCTGGATCTAATTCCCGAAGAGTTCCATGTTCTCGCCTATCAAAACTATCTTGAAACGGTTAGTGGTCAACGAGACCCACAAGTTCACACCTTTACCAATGTGGACCGCAACGGCAGAGAGTTTACGGTTTTTTCTATTGATCATGTCACAGAGTGGCAGGGAAGACCGGCGCTACAAGTGACCGTTATTGACCTTAGCCCAGCTATTCAGCTGCAGAATATTGTCCGCAAACAAGACCAAATGTATCGCGATATGATCATGCAATCGGGGCAGGGAATATTGGTACACCGAGATTTTAAACCTTTGATGGTTAACCAATCTTGGGTGAACTTACAAGGTGGCAAGTCGATAGAGCAGGTATTGCAGCTCGACTCTATTCTTGATTTGGTGCCAAAACAAAACGTAGAAAGTATTTATCAACGTTACCAGACTGTCATGTCGGGTGAGCCGTCGGGTACCAGTAATGTGGTTGAGAATATCGGCTTGGATGGTGTCCATCGATTTTTCAATATCTATGACAACGCAGTTATTTGGGAAGGTAAGCCAGCCATGCAGGTTGTGCTTGAAGATGTCACCCAGAAAGTAATGTTAGAAAAGCAGCTCGTGCATCAAGCGAATTACGATGAGATGACGGACTTACTCAATCGTCGAGCTATTTATGAGTGGTTTAGAGAACACATGACCTCTGACAATCACCTTGTGTGTATGCTGCTCGATATTGATGATTTTAAATCGATTAATGATACATACGGTCACATGGTCGGTGACGAGGTGATCTGTGCGTTGGCTAATATTACTAAGCGCAGTGTTGAGAGTGTGGGCGGTGTTGCGGGTCGCTGGGGTGGTGAAGAGTTCATCGTCTTCCTTCCAAATGCAACGTCAGAAATGTCACATGAAATCTCTGAACAAATTCGTCAACAGTTTAATCAAGCAGAGTTTAAAATCGATGAACAGACTCGATTCAATTCGAGCGTTAGTATTGGTATGAGTGATAGCCTTGCGTGTGAAGAGCGCATGACGATCGATGCCTTGGTTAATCTCACCGATCAATCACTCTATCGAGCTAAAGCCAATGGTAAAAACTGTGTGGATGGAGATATGGTCACGCTCTAGTCTTTTCTCTTTACTCTTTTAAAGCAGATCGTCCTATCTGAAATAAAAATGCCCTGAAGTAGAAGCCTCAGGGCATTTTTGTCTCTCACTTGTGATGGTGCTCTGCTGGTTAAGCAGATACCTCAACTTCGTAAGAACCAAATTTACGGATGTTAATCACGCCCGTATCTAGGATTAGGTATTGGCCTTTAATGCCTTGCAGCACACCAGATACCTCAGGGTTCTTATCAAAGTTATGAGAAACAATCTTCACTGGGTGCTGTTCTACTGGGTAGCTCAGTGAAGTGATGTTCTCACTCAACACTTCGATAGCATCGTCACCGAATTTTGCTTTGATCTCTTGGATCTTATCTTCAACCAGTGGAAGCAGCTCTTTTGCTTTCTCTACCAGTTCCATGTCGTCGCCATCGCCTTTCAGCAGCGTGCGCCAGTTGGTTTTATCGGCAATGTGTTTTGCCAATTCAACTTCGATCAGGCCAGAGATTTGGCGAGTTTTTACTTTAAGGATCGGTAGGCCTTGTGTTGCGCCTTGGTCAATCCAGCGAGTAGGGATCTGAGTGTGACGAGTGATACCTACTTTTAGACTTGATGTGTTCGATAGGTAAACGAAGTGATCAACCATGCAGTTTGCTTCGCCCCATTCAGGCTCACGACAGGTGCCTTCGTCGTAGTGGCAAGTCTCTGGCTTCATGATGCACATGTCGCAACTTGCTAGCTTTTTCATACACACAAAGCAGTGGCCTTGAGAGTAACTCTTCTTGGTTTTCTTGCCACAAGAGCAGCAAAAAATATTGCCAGTGTGGGTGAGGTTGATGGTTTTACCAATCAGAGGGTTTAGTTCTACAAACTCTTCGCCTACAGGCAAACGGTAGGTTACCGCGCCATCAAGGGAAGCACTCATCTTCTTGAGTGTTCCTTTCGCTAATAAAGACATGACATTACTCGTTGTATTTTGATTATTATTTCGCCGACTCGTTTGCGCTGTGAGCAGGCAGTACGGTTAGCGATGATTATGCGATGAGTATAACAAATAGCGCCTGTTTTTATACGCAATAATACTTGATTCTCGGCGTAAATAATTAGCATGAAATATAAGCATAAAAATATAGTATGACATTTTGTTCAGGCGTGATATAACGTTTTCTAGTAAATTTTTGGTATTAAGATCACTAATTTACGTCACTTATTTTATATCGTGAAATCCCAAAGATAGGGATATATGCCGGAAGCTTAGATGTGAAGTGGATCCATAAGATAGTCATCTTTTTAGTTATCGCGACGCTTGCCATAGTGCAGTACTACCGTGTTAGCGGAAATCGCGTGATAACGGCAATTACACCAGACAAATATGAGTTTATTGCAACCAGTGATCAGGTCGATAGAGGCGTGAGTACGTCTCAATTATCCTTCGCTAATGGGCAGTACATTCTTGATTGTGAACTGAAAGAGTCTGAGTACCCTTGGCCTTATTGTGGCTTGTCGATTCGTATTGACCCAGATATCACGGTTGGCCTCGACCTTTCCCAGTATCACACTTTTAGAGTCAACATCGATTACCACGCGGAAGCGGACTCTAGCGGCCGTTTACGAACCTACCTACGCAATTACAACCCTGCTTATTCGGTTCCGGATAATGAGTACACGCATAAGTACAATGGCATGGAGTTTTCGCCAGGTGTCGATGGCGGCGTGATTGAAATACCGATTAAAAACCTGCAAGTGATGACATGGTGGCTTGCAGATAATGACATCGCGCTAGAGCACTCTGCTCCCGAGTATTCCAACGTAAATATGGTGGAGTTCGCGACGGCATCAGGCGCAAAACTTGGGCATCATCGCATTGTTATTCGTAGTATCGAATTTGAGGGCTCTTACATCACCGGCGAGAGCTTGTTCTTAATCTTGCTGTTTGTTTGGGTTGGTACTGGCACCGTATTCTTAATTTCAGAGTTACACAGCTCGCGCAAACGTATGGTGATTGCCGAAAAAAGACATCATCATCTTAAGAACGTTAACCGAGCATTAAGAGAGCAAAACTTTGAGTTCTCGGAAATGGCGCATCGTGATGAATTGACCGGAATCCTTAACAGGCATGCGATTCGTGATTGGCTGAAGATGCAGTCACAACATGTCAAACAAGGGCACGGTAAATTAAGCATGCTCTATCTTGATATTGATTACTTCAAGAGTGTGAACGACAAATACGGCCATCAAATGGGTGACCATATTCTAAGAGAATTTAGTATGGTGGTCGGTAGTGCAATCAGCCCGACAGATAAATTGGTGAGATGGGGTGGTGAAGAGTTCATTGTTTTTTGCCCTGAGACTGATCTTGGCGAAGCACAAAGAAAAGCTGAGAAAATTCTCCTCTTAGTTAGCCAACACCTTTGGGTTCATGGTGACCCACTGACCTGCAGTATTGGTGTTGCTGAAATGAAGCAAGAGAGGGTGACAGAGACGATTGCTCGCGCTGACGAGGCGCTCTATCTAGCTAAACACTCAGGACGCAATCAGGTGATCTTGAGCCACTAATCTGCAAATTATTTTGATTATTTTATAAGCCACACGTGCATATGTGACGTGTGGCGTTTTTTGTGGGCGTTGTATGAGTTTACTCTCTAGAGTTTTTGTTGGTTTGTTTGGATAACGTATTGAAATGATCTCACTGTTCTTTAAATGTTTGCTTGGTGCTGCAGCGGTTTTGTTGATTGCACTGTTGTCGAAAAGTAAGAGTTTTTACATATCAGGGCTTGTACCTTTGTTTCCCACTTTTGCCTTGATTGCTCATTATATTGTCGGCACAGAGCAAACCATGGTAGAGCTGCGTACTACCGCACTGTTTGGCCTGTTTTCTCTGGTGCCATACGCGGCTTATTTAGGGGCTGTGTATGTGTTTAGCTATCGCTACAGCTTAGTGTCGACTCTGTCGCTGGCAACAGTGGTGTGGGTGCTGTGCGCCTCTATGTTGCTTATCGGCTGGACGCGTGTTGTACCAAGTGTGGCGTGATAAATGACTTTTAGAACGGGAATGAATACCTGATAGGGATGTAAATACCCAAACAAAAAAGGTGGCGAGGAGCCACCAAAAAGGGAAATCGTTTTATTATTCTTTTTAAATGCCCGCTTAGTGATAACCTCAAGTAAATGATGGCTTCACATTGAGTGGGCATTTTTATACTGGCTGAGCGGGGGAACTGCAGCCAGTTTCGTCAGAGCACTTGCTTATGCAGATCTCTTATCAGTGTTTATTACCAGAAGATCCAAGCGAACAGTGTTAGCACTAGGATACAAACTAGGTTTAGAACCATACCAATTCGCATCATCTCTTTCTGCTTGATATGACCAGAGCCAAATACAATCGCGTTTGGTGGTGTTGCAACAGGTAACATGAAGGCACAAGATGCAGCGACAGCGATTAATGCAGACAGGATAACTGGCGACATACCTAATGCTTCAGCAATGGTGGCGAATACTGGTACTAACAATGCTGCACTTGCTGTGTTACTCGCAAATTCTGTTAGGAATACCACGAACGCGACTACCGCTAGAATCGTTAGTAGCACACCTGCTGTCTCTAAGAAGCCACTTAGTGAGTGCGCTAGGAATACGCTGGTGCCAGTCGCTTTAAGGATGTTACTTAGACAGATACCACCACCGAACAGAATCAATACACCCCAGTCGGTTGTCTTCTCAACATCTTTCCATTCTACCGCTCTAGAAGCGCCAAGCAGTACGATTGCACCAATTGCAACTAAGCTATCGAACTTAGAGAAGCCGCCGATCATTGCGTTGATTGGTTTACCGAAAATCCACAGAGTCACGGTGAGTAGGAAGATAGACAGTGTGATTTTCTTGCTGTTTGTCCATTCTACTGGCGCGTGGTCTAGCTCGAACTTATGGTTAAGTTTTGGCTTGGTCATCACGTAAAGAATCAACATTGCGATTGGCAATAGAATCATCGAGATTGGTAGGCCAAGTGCCATCCACTCTGTGAAGCTAAGGCCAACTTCTGCTGCAGCGATAGCGTTCGGTGGGCTACCTACTAGGGTTGCGATACCACCGATAGACGCACAGTAAGCGATACCTAGTAGCACGAACACGTAAGTATTACGGTCTTCGCTTTGGTCTACTTTGTTCATGATGCCAAGAACCAGAGGAAGCATCATTGCGGTTGTTGCTGTGTTAGAAATCCACATCGACAAACCAGCACTCACGCCGAATAACATGAAGACCGCGACCGACATTCTACCTTTTGCAATCAACAGAACTTTGTCAGCAATCGCTTTATCAAGTTCTTGCTTGTTTAGCGCGGCAGCAAGAGCAAACCCCCCCATAAATAGGAAGATGATTGGGTTGGAGAAGTTCGCCAATGCAGCGGGTGTGTTGAAGACACCAAACAGGACAGCCAAGAGTGGAACAAGCAGAGCAGTGATGCTGACATGAATAGCTTCGGTTAACCATAGAACCGCAACGAACACGAGAATACTCAAACCAGTATTGACTTGTGATTCGAAAGGAAGAGTGTTGAGCAAGAGTGCGAATAGCGTGAAATTACCAATTAATATCATGCTGTTGCGGGTAAACAACCAGTGTTTCAGTGTAGTAACAAGTGCCGTCATAAGGCGCTCCTTTTGTTTATCCTCGTTTATGGATGCACTTGCTTCATAGAGCTGTGCTTATTGTTTTTCGAGGAATATTGACTTCATGTAGGGTTGGGCTTTGTTGAGGGAATGTTACTTAAGTTAATAAAGGGGCGTTGGTGTGTTTTTGTGTAACAGTAGGGAAATGTGAGGCAACAAATTCAAAATGTGTAGATTTCTACACATCGGTCTCTGAAGGGGCAGAAATAGGGCTTGGAATTGGTGATATTTCTTGTTTTGGGCTGGGCTGAATCGGCTCTTTCGGGCCAAGGAATTTCGGGGTTGTACCCATAATATATAGGTCTAGGAAGGCTTTGGTACGAGCAAACACTTCACGTAAACGTATTGATGTTCCAGAGTGGTGAGTCGGCCCGGAAACCGCCAAACATTGCGCGTGAATGTCATATGAGTTGGCGATGAATAGCGCTCGTTCACAGTGGAATTTTTGAGTGATGATCAGGAAGTTGTCGGTATCGAAGATCTTCTTCGCACGAACAATCGAGTCTAAGGTTCTAAAGCCCGCGTAGTCGAGGTTGATACGCTCATCAGGAACGCCAGCTTTTAACAAGTCGCGCTTCATTGTCCACGGCTCATTGTAAGAGCGGTGAGCGTTGTCGCCACTTAATAAAAATTGGTCTACTTTTTCACGGTCGAACAGTTCTATTGCCGCTTCAATACGATGTTTGTAATAGTCGTTGAGCGTTCTACCCAAGTATTTGCTGGTACCCAGCACGACGGCAACCTCTACTTCTGGCACCTCATCGATGTCATAGATGATGCGGTCTTCGGCTTGCCACGAAACCCAATAATCGATCGCAATAACTGTAGCGCTGCCTATCAAGAACACAATGAAAGCGCCATACAGAAAACCTTGCAGTTTTTTGTATGCTTTTAATAAGTAGTTACGGCAAATGTGAGAATCGAATTTCACTCTCGGCATAGTCCTTTGACTGAGCATTATTTTTTTGAGTGCTCGATAATACCAAATAAAAATGAGAAAAATCAGTTAAAAAGACAAGACAATGTAAAGAAAAAAGCCCCTGCAATGGCAGGGGCTCTTGTAAGAGTGGTATTTGAGAACAAGTACGCTCTATTAGAATGCAGTACGCTTGTAGCGACGGTAAACTGGCTGCCAGAAGTGCTGGTCAATCGCTTGTTGTAGTGCTTCTTCAGTGATTTCTAGTGCAACACCTTGTTCAATTGCTTTCTTACCAACGGCAAAAGCAATCTTTTTAGATACAGTGTGGATCTCTTCCAGTGGTGGAAGTAGAGCACCAGAACCATTGATTGCTAGTGGAGAACAGGTCGCAAGTGCACGGCTCGATTCCATTAGCATTTCGTCAGTGATACGTGAAGCGTTTACAGCTAACACACCAAGGCCAATACCTGGGAAGATGTAGCTGTTGTTACACTGAGCGATTGGGTAAGTTGTGCCGTTGTGAACCACTGGCTCAAATGGGCTACCTGTTGCGACTAGTGCTTTACCATCTGTCCAACGAATGATGTCGTTTGGTGTTGCTTCAACACGGCTTGTTGGGTTCGATAGTGGGAACACGATAGGGCGTTCGCAGTGAAGGTTCATCTCTTTGATGACTTCTTTGCTGAATAGACCTGGTGCACCAGATACACCAACCAATACTGTTGGTTTTGCGTGACGAACAACGTCTAGTAGAGAGAAACCAGTACCATCGCTTTCCCAGTCTTTAGTGTTCGCGTTGGTTTGAACTAGGCGCTGTTGGAAATCAAGCAGGTTCTGCATGCCTTCCTGTAGTAAGCCCCAACGGTCAACCATGTATACTTGAGAGCGCGCTTGCTCGTCGCTGATACCTTCAGACACCATTTGAGCGATGATTGCTTCTGCGATACCACAACCTGCAGAGCCTGCACCCAAGAAGGTGATACGTTGGTCTGAAAGTTTGCTGTTTGCTGCTTTACATGCTGCAAGTAGAGAACCCACAGTTACCGCTGCTGTACCTTGGATATCATCGTTAAAACAACAGATGCGATCTTTATAGCGCTCAAGTAGAGGCATTGCGTTCTTCTGTGCGAAATCTTCGAACTGAACTAGCGCATCAGGCCAACGACGTTGAACGGCTTGGATGAACTCTTCAACGAACGCATCGTAATCAGCACCTGTGATACGAGGGTGACGCCAGCCCATGTACATTGGGTCAGCAAGACGTTGAGGGTTATTTGTACCAACATCTAGCACGATTGGTAGCATGTAAGCTGGGCTGATGCCGCCACACGCTGTGTACAGTGCTAGTTTACCGATTGGAATACCCATGCCACCGATACCTTGGTCTCCCAAACCAAGAATGCGCTCACCGTCCGTAACCACGATAACTTTAACATTGTGGTTTGTCGCATTATTCAGTAGATCATCGATACGATCGCGGTTCGGGTAAGAGATAAACAGACCACGACCACGACGGTAGATATTTGAGAAGTTCTCACATGCTGCGCCAACCGTTGGCGTGTAAATGATAGGCATCATTTCAGAGATGTGGTTTTGAACTAAACGATAAAAAAGCGTTTCATTAGTGTCTTGGATGTTACGAAGGTAGATATGCTTATCCATATCACTTTCGAAGTTACAATATTGTTTATATGCACGTCCAACTTGCTCTTGGATTGTTTCCGTTGTTTCCGGTAACAAACCTTCAAGGTTAAAAGAGCTACGCTCTTCAGCAGTGAATGCGCTGCCTTTGTTTAGAAGGGGTGTACTTAGTAGAGCAGGACCAGCATAAGGGATATATAAAGGGCGTTTATCGTTGTTCATTGGATGCCTAATATGGGAGAAAGGGTAACTGAAAAATGATAACGGTTTAGTTATTCAATTGTAAATAGTTTCTCCCCGATCTTGGCAAACAAAATGATATTCTTTCTCCTATCCCACAGTTATCGAATTCTAACGTCATAATTCGTTATACTTTGCTCACATTTTTTCGCGGCTCTCTCTTTTTATGTCTCAACTTCCCATCGATAGCTATCAAAGTACTTTCCATCAACAGATCGCCGATTCTCACCTTGTTGTAGGAGCTGAAACCGGTTCGGGTAAATCAACGCGCCTGCCAATTTGGGCATCTCAACATGGGCGTGTGCTAGTGGTAGAACCAAGAAGAATCGCTTGTACATCGTTAGCTAAGTTTCTAGCGAAAGAATCGGGTGAGAAGCTGGGCAGCAAAGTGGGTTACGCCATCAAGCTTGAAGCACAATACAATGAGCAGACTGATGTAGTGTTTGTTACGCCCGGTATTGCCTTACGTTGGTTAGCGGAAGATGGGTTGGTAGGCTTTGATGTGATTGTGGTGGATGAATTTCACGAAAGGCGTTGGGACATCGACTTGCTGGTGGCGATCCTCAAGCAGAAGGCGAGTCACCGTTTGGTCATCACATCGGCAACCATCGAAGGGGAGCGCCTCGCTGGTTATCTACAAGCGAACAGGATCAGTTGTGAGGGACGAACTTATCAGGTTGATATCGAGCACAGAGCAAATGAATCTAGGGCTTTGCCAGATAGTCGACATCTAGAGCAACGCGTCGCTGAAGAAGTGAATCATCAACTTATTGCATCGCACGGCGATATCTTGGTTTTCCTTCCGGGCAAGAAAGAGATTGTGCAGTGTGAGCAAGCATTGGCAAAACATCAGGATCTGCAAGTTGTTAAATTGCATGCCTCGGTGAGTGACAAGGAGCGAGACCTCGCGTTATCTGGTCGCAACACGGGTAACGAAAGTGGCAATAGAAACGATGGTAGAGGCTTGCGAAAGGTCATTCTCGCAACCAACGTGGCTGAAACCTCACTTACCATTCCCGATATTGGTGTGGTGATCGATTCTGGATTGGAAAGAAGAACGGTTCAACGTAATGGCAGAACCACTTTGATGCTGAAATCCATATCACGCGCGAGTGCCAAGCAACGTGCCGGGCGTGCGGGTAGGGTAATGGACGGTGTTTGTGTTCGTTTGTATGGTGAGCATGCGGCATTAGAATTAGTCACACCACCTGAATTGCAGCGTGAAGAGTTGACTGAGCCGATGTTGGCAGCGGCATGCAGTGGCTTCACTTTGGAGAGTTTGTCTTTCCTCGATCCCATTCCAGAAAAATCACTACACAGCGCAACACAAACTTTGCTGACGATGGAAGCGATTGACGACGACTATCAAATTACCGACCACGGCAAAAAGCTATACCCACTGCCGATTGATGCCTTGTATGCCGATATTGTTACCCGTATTAAAACCAAAGCATTGAAAGAGGCGATGGTCGATCTCACCGCCGCATTGTCTGTACCTGCTCGTTTATATCAGCTACCTAATAATGCTGAACACTTGGAAGCGCTCGCCCGGCAAGAAAAAGAGGGCTGTGATTTAACCTTGTTGATTCAGATTGTGCGTGGTCGCGATTATCCGCACCTTGAAATCGACCAACAAGCTTTGGCGGAAGCACAAGGGCTTGCCGAGCAAATGCGTGAAGTGTTTGAGCTCCCTCAGTTGGAAGTTGCCTCTCGTTATCAACGAACAGCGCTACTTGAAACCATCATTAAGCTGCATCCTGAGTTGGTGTTTGTGCGCCGTTTAAAAAGAAGAGAGGCGTTTGCTAACGGGTCACTAGAGGTAGTACTTGGTCGTCAGAATCGTTTTCCTGATAACGCGCAGGCTATGCTGGTGTTTGATACCCACAGCCTTCCTGGGCGAGGGGTTAAGCAGACACTGACTCTCGCAACGACCACAGCACCGATTTCGCTTTATCTGATGGTTGATGCGGAACTTGGCGAATGGCAACAGGGTGAAACCGTGGTCAATGATGATGGTGTGTTTACCGAGATGGATTTGGTGTACGCGGGTCGCACAGTTACAACCAAACTGGTTGCAGCAGAAGGTCAGTTGTCCTTAAAACCTATCGTGGATCTGGTGGTAAGTGGCACTCAGCTTCCTGATTTTGCCAAGGTTCGCACTCAAGAGATAAAGCACTGGCAGTTGTACGTGAAACTTGGGCTGGATGAGCAAACCAAGTTTACCTCCGATATCGAGCAACTGAGTTTTGAATCGTGGTTTATTGAGCAGCTTGAAGTGCTAGGGGTTACCGATGTCAGTGAACTCGAAATGTTTGACGCATCGGACATTCCTTTTGACGGTATCCCTAGTTGGTTATATGCAGAGTTCGCTGAAAAGTACCCGTTCTCACTCACTCTTGCTGACTTGAACTTGGAGGTTGAGTACCTTGTGGGAAGAAAGTTGATTTACGTTCATTATCAGTCGGGTAGTAGAAAAGCACCGCCGAAACGATGGGAGCTACCAACTTGGTCTGGCTGGCGTATTCAGTACAAAAAGGCGAGTCGAATTATTGATATAAAATAGATAGATAAGTTTTATCTCCAAAATATTAATCAAATAGGCGCATATATTATTTTTCGGTGCGCATTATGTTACAAGTTTGATTTTTATATGCCTTTTTAACCAATCAAAAGGTCATAAAAGACTATTGTTCTATATCCTATTGCTATAACGAAAAAGTTGATAGATATTGAGTATATTGTGTTGCCAAAGTGTCGGGGGACATCATGGATAATCAGAAAGAGACGCGTGTAGAGTTTGATTACACAACTTTTCTTGGCGCCTCATGCAGTAAAAAATGGACTTTTCTGGAGGCACTCACCACCATTGCTCCAGTGTTCAGCACCGTTTGGCGAGACAGCATCAAAGAGCTAGCAAGCCCAGAAGATCGCTTATGGCAAATGGCATTGAAATCGATGTCTACACGTAAAAGCGATGAATCAAATATTGTGACTTTGCTTAAGCTTGCCAAATTAGAAGGCATCAATGAACTCAAAGTGGTGATGCCATATTCTCTTGAAGAAGAGCAGATTGAGTACATCGAATCGCGTAGTCATTTAGTGATTGCAGGTAATACTGGAGAGGAGTTTACTATCCGACTGTAAACGTTGGAGCAGTGCCAGCGATGCTCAAACAAGACTGAAAACGCACATGTAAAAAGGGCCTCAATATTGAGGCCCTTTTTGTATCGTGACGGTGTTTAAATCGACAAGATGATTAATCGATTAGTCCGTAGTCAGCACGCAATACGTCGATGATCTCTTGTTTAGGATTGTCGCTCAGTACAATCTCAGCGCCAGTAATCTTTGCTGCGATATCAAGGTAAGTGCGAGAAAGAGACATCAGTGCATCCAATGGCAATTCATTGTCACGCGCTAGCGCTTCACGCTCTGGCATACGCTCTTTATTCAGGAGAATATCGGCATCAGGGAAGTAGTTAAGTAGGAACTGACGGAAACCTTCTTTTGAGTTTTCAACGATGTTGCCATTGTTGTATTGCTCTGTATCCCAGATACGAGATGAGTCAGGTGTGCCCACTTCGTCCATGTAGATAAGCTTCTCTTTGCCTTGTGCATCGTTCACGTAACCAAACTCAAACTTGGTATCAACGAAGGTTTGGTCTACTTTCTCTAACGCGTCACTGATGACGTTAAAGCCTTCTTTCAAAAGTTTCTCGTAGTGCGCGATATCGCTCTCTTGAGAGAAGTTAAACGCTGCAAAGTTATCTTGGATGTTCTGACGTGTGATGTTTACATCGTCCGCTTCTGGTACACCAGGAATGCCTTTCAAAATACCTTTAGTCGAAGGAGTGATTAGAAGCTCTGGTAGTTTCTTATCTTTTTCTAGACCTTCTGGCATTTCGATACCACAGAATTCACGCTCACCATTTGCGTATGCACGCCACATAGAGCCTGTGATGTATTGACGACAAATCGCTTCAATCATTACTGGGCGCGCTTTTTGTACAATCCATACGAATGGGTGAGGGATATCAAGAATATGGCTGTCAGCAAGACCGTTGTCTTTAAAAAGCTTGAACCAATGGTTAGAGATAGCATTAAGCGCAGCGCCTTTACCAGGAACACCTTTCAGGTTGCCTTCACCACGCCAGATACAATCAAATGCAGAGATACGGTCACTGATTACCATGATAGCTAACGGAGCATCAGGTGCTACGTCGTAGCCTTTCTCTTTAATTAGTCGTTGGCTATCTTCTTCAGTTAACCAGTAAACCGAACGAACCTTGCCACTGTGGACAGGTTTATCAGTGCGGATTGGGAGGTCATCATTTACGGCAAGAACTTGATCAGCGAGGCTCATTTAGACATTCCTATCTTTTATCAAACGTCATACAGAGAAGTGCAATGTGCACATGATTAGACGGGCATTATACCCAATCTAACGTTTGCTTCCAGAGAAAAAGCAAACGTTTGCTAAATCTGCTAATCAAATAAAAACCCCTGCCTAACTATCCACCAAATTTAAGGTGAAATGTAGGGCAGGGGAAGGCAGTATATTTGGACTATATTACTGAGCTATCTAGTAGCGCTATGTTGCTTAGTGAATGCGCTCTGAATTGGCATCCATGAAGAAAACCTCACACTGGAAACGCATACCTAATGTTCTTAAGTACTGTTGGCTAAATTGATCAATTGATGCGCTAGCAACGATCGCACTCGCATTCTTAGAGCGGATCGCTTTCTCTACTGTTTCAGCTTCGGTCATTTGGTGAGAAGCTTTCATGTGAATAACGCGGTCGCAGCATACGTTATGCTTCTGTAGCTGCTTAGCGGATGGTCTTGGCGTTTGAGCCGTAAATAGTAGCCATTGATGTTGATTGGACAGCAACGCCATTTTTGCAAATAACGCTTCATCAGTTGAATGATGAGCTGAGCGAGAAGCTGATGCAAATGCGCCGTGAATTAGCGGGCTAGAGTGTTGTGCTTTAACGTGTGCTTGAATCATTTTGCTGTCCTTATATACATGCTGTATGTGTATACAGTAGTTTTTGTTGCTTATAAGATCAAGCGCTTTTTGCGGGATTATTGGACGATTTCTTAGGATGAAATGAAGTTTGTACTTATAAGTCTATGAAATTAATTGATAAATTAAATTTGAATGATTTTGCCGTTTTTCTCAGAAATGGAAAAAAGTGTGAGCTTTATACAGGTGTATACAGTAGTTTTCTGTAAAAACCACTGTATACACCTGTATAGAAGATAAGAAGATAAGAAGATAAGAAGATAAGAAGATAAGAAGATAAGAAGATAAACGCTGGGCACAAAAAAAGCGCCTAAGGCGCTTTCTTATATTTCAATGGTGTAGCTTATCTCAGTGTTGCTTGGGAGAGTTTTGCTCTCATTTCCATCTCACCAATATTGAACTGGCGAACATCCATGGTCGCGATATCATTGCAATCTTTACATGCATGATGGCACTTACCATCTAGGTAGTCGTGCTTTTTTACTAGGCTTGGCTTTTTGCACCAATCACAAACGCCTTCTATTGTGAACATATTCTCTCCTCACCTGTTTAAGTCAGGTGTATTTTCGGCGCAAATTATGACACAACAGAGACCTATTAGTTAATAGTTTGTTACTCGTTTTTGAGAAGGTGATCGATTGCAACACTAATAAAATCGATATCTCTGTGAGATGGAAAGATAAAGGTGTATAGTTGTTTACGATTTTGTAACACTTTGTGAGATCGTTTTTAGCGCACTGTTCAAACGTTTCATTTCTTCGTCACATCCCTGACCATCAGGGTGGTAAATCTTTGATAGTTGTTTATATCTCACCTTAATACTTTTCTGATTAGGAATAGAGCTTGGCGTGTAGCCAAATAGTGCACAGGCTAACTGTAAATTGTTCGAACTTTTTTGGCCTTTTTGTTTCTTCAATTCGTTGAACATGGTCTGCAATTGACGTTTTTGCTGCTTAATGGCGCGGTTCTTCTCGCTCAGTTGCGCTTCGAGTGCCTGCTTCTGCGTTCCCAAGTCACTCGATTTTAGAATCTCTCTTTTTCGCGAGATCACCAGAGTCGCGCTGATACTCACGATAACAATCAGTAACGCTAAAGCAGCACCAATCATATAGTCAGAGCCAGTTAGGCTAGAGCTGGAGAGGTTAGATTGCACTTGGTTAGATTGTATTTGCTGAGATGCTCCCTGACTGTTGTCTATTTCAGAGCCGATACCCTCGTCGAGCTGTTCGATTGAAGAGATCTGTTTTGCACGTTGTTGGTTGAACTGTGCTTCAAGAACACGGTTGTAGCCATCTTCCGCGTCTGGGTTGTTTGGCAACGCTGCTTCATACCAAAGTTGTGCGGAGTCTAGTGGGCTGAGTAGCTCGTGTTCTGGGGAAGATTCGTAGAGCTTGGCGATTTCTAGTGTCGCTTGCTTGTTCCCTTGCAATGCGGTTTTGATAAACCATTCCAAGGCTAATTTGTTATCGGGCTCACCACCCGTTCCGGCCAAGTAAAGCTCAGCCAATCTGAACTGTGCATTTGCATTGCCGTTTTCCGCGGATTGCGAATACCAATAGAATGCGTCATCGATGTTTTTAGAGACGCCTATCCCTAATTCATACGCTTGTGCTAATTGATATTGTGATGCCGAGTTTTTAGGTGATGGATCTGCTGCGTTACGTTCTTCACTGTTATCTGCCGCGAGGGCGAGGGAGGAAAGCAATAAAACAAGGGCTAGAAGCAGTGTTTTCAGGGGCGATGATGTTAGAAAGTTGGATAGGATAAGCAAAAGATAAGTCTCGTAAAAAGCCCAGTGCCGATATCAGTATCAAGACGCTATGTAGTGAATAGTAAAGTCGTACAGCTTTAAATAGGCCATACGACTGACAAGCCACTATATAGCGGTTATTTCAATAGATAAAGGAGGCTGGGCTTTAATCGTGCTACTTAAGTGGCAAGATTTGAATCTCTACGCGTCGGTTACAAGCTCGGCCTTGAGATGTGTTGTTGTCGCATAGTGGGTAACGTTCGCCGTTACCACGAGCAATGGCACGGCCTGCCGCTACGTCTTGAGAGATCAAGAATGCACGAACAGATTCAGCACGGCGCTCAGAAAGGATTTGGTTCGTCGACTCGCTGCCAGTGCTGTCAGTGTGACCTTCGATTACTAGGCTCGTGTCTGGGTATTCAACTAGGATACGCGCAACACCACGAAGTGTATTGTGAATGCTTGATTCAAGCGCGTAAGAACCAGAATCGAAACCAATGCCGTTTTCAAGGCGAAGTAGAAGTTGGTTTTCGCCAACACGCTCTACTTGAACACCTGAGTTCATCAGTTCTTCACGAAGTGCCGCTTCTTGTCGGTCAAAGTAGTAACCAATACCACCGCCAACAGCAGCACCGCCGGCAGCACCAATAAGAGCACGTTTACCACGGTCTTTAGAGTCACCGGTAGCAGCACCAGCAACGGCACCAGCGATTGCACCAATTAGAGCGCCTTGAGTTGCAGAGTTAGTCTCAGATTCGCCAGTAGTAGCGTTTTGGCGTTGAGTTGCCTGACAACCCGTAAGTGCGACAGTAAGCGCTAGGGCTAGTGTGATTTTTTTCAACGTATTTTCTCCATCATGTACTTCTGTCAAACGTATGGATTACGAATGACAAACATATAGTCCTGTAGGTCCTATTGATGGTTTTTATCAATACGCTGAAGCAATGTAAAGCGGCTCTATGATTTAGATATCTTTTTAGGTGCCTGTGCCCCGGAAACTGGTCGATTAACAGACAATTTACGGCCTTTCTTCAAGCCAACTTCGTAATCAGCGGTGAGATTTTTCATCGCCTCTTTAAGTTGTTGTTTGAAGGTTTCGCGGTCGATATTTTTGAACTCTTTATCGATGTAGTTATTGATTTTGTTGTTCGACTCGTCGTCTGGTGTGATCGTCGGTAGTTTTTCAAGCGCACCTTCAACCCAACCTGATACAAAGGAATTCACGCGACGGGTTACTTCTAATGTACCCGTACCAGACCCCGCAAAGCTGTTGCGGAATTGGCCAGTATGTTCATTCAGTTCACGATAGATGATATCGAAAGCAAAGGCTGCAAAGATGGCACGATCGGCTTCACCGATGAACTCTACACGCTTGAGACCTTTATGGTTCAGCAGTACAGCTTCTACGCCAAACTTAGTGTTGATACCACGAATAACACGCAGCAGTGTTGAGCTGATATTTGCAGGTAATAGGTGCGTGGATTGAGTCTTGCCCATCTTGATAAATTCAATATCGTCTTTTTCGAGACCATATTTCAGCATCAAGTTATGCGCCATTTTGATTGCATTGGCTGCTTCATTGACGTTAGCAGAATTACCAAGCTCAAGACACTTAGCTATTTTTTTTAGGGCTTTTTTCTTATCCATCGACTACTTAATCATTACCGCAAATTTTGAAAAGTCCGACATTTTACATGTTTTGGTGGGTAACAGAAAGCAAAACTCACTCAGTGGGCGAGTTGGGTTCGTAACAATTAATTAAGCAAAACGGACTTTGGAGCATAAACAAAAACGCCATCAAGAAGATAGATGGCGTTAGTGACAGGGTTTTTGATAATGACTAGAGCATTCGCAAACTAGATACCCAGTTCATCAAGCAGATCGGCTGCTGAATCATTGCCTGAGCTTTGTGTTGGCTTATTGCCTTCCTGCATCTTTTTCTGAGTTGCTTCAAGAATGCTGTCTGGACACTCGTCTTCTGCAATCTCAAATTCTTCTAGTTGGATGAACTCTGTTTTGTCCATAGCCAGCTCAAGGTAGAAGATATTATTGTTTTCAGTTGAGAAGGTCACACGACGAGCCTGTGGGCGATCAAGGTTAGTATCAACAGAAAGGTTTACTTGCTTGTTCAGTGCCAGCATCTTCGGTTGGTTTTGAGTGATGTTGGTTTGCAGCTCTTTGCGGATCTTATTAGTGAAGTCACCAACTAGCTGGTTCATTAATTCACCTAGTACGTCACCCACTTCATCAGATGTATGCAGCACAGCCAGTTCATTTTCCGGCATGCCCATGTTACGCATGTAATTGGTGTAGATCTCTAATGCGGCTTTCGACGTAAAATTGATAACAACAAGACCAGAAAAGCCTCCGTCAAATAGAACGAAGCAACCAAAATCTGGCTTTAGGCTTGTCTTATTGATCTTTTGAACCATGGCTGAATAGGACACCTGAGAAGCCGTTGCTGATGTAAGTACGCTAGAGACTGATTGGCATAGCTTAAGAAGAATATCTTCAGTGGTGACTGTTTTATTTTTTTTCATTTTGATGTGCTCGTGGAGATGTCTTAAACAAAATGTTATTCAATATTTTGTTACTGAATTAAGACGAAAGTGACTATTTCTCCATTCTTGCACTGAGATTCTGATTTGATCACCTTTTTATATGATCTTAATAGTAGTAAAGTGACGAAATTCAAAGAAAATTATTAAAAATCTCAGATAACCCAATGCTGATAGGATCAGCGAAGTAGGGGCAGGAAGCAAATGTTACCAAGACTTCAACTCAATGCTGATGTCGATCCAGTTGTTGTACGCTTTTTAGATGAACTAAAAACAGCGGGCTTTACTGGCGACATTGAATCTCAATATTCTAGCCGTTTGGCGGTCGCGACTGATAACAGTGTCTATCAGCAATTGCCCCAAGCTGTCATTCTTCCCAAAACAACACACGACGTTGTGCTTATCGGTAAAGTGGGTTCTAAATCTGCTTATGAACGCGTAACTTTTTCTCCTCGTGGTGGCGGTACTGGAACCAATGGACAATCCCTAACTAAAGGGGTTGTGGTTGATTTATCACGCTACATGAATCAGGTTCTTGAGATTAATGAGAAGGAAGGCTGGGTACGAGTTCAGTCGGGTATCGTTAAAGATCAATTGAACGACGCGGTTCGCCCTTACGGTTACTTCTTCTCTCCAGACCTTTCGACCAGTAACCGAGCGACACTGGGTGGCATGATCAACACGGATGCATCAGGCCAAGGGTCATTGAAGTACGGTAAAACGTCTGATCACGTGTTGTCTTTGCAAGCGGTATTCGCCGATGGTTCGTGTCTAGAGTCTGATTTATCACATGGCTTACCGGAAGAGGGCGAGTTTGCGCATCATGCGCTTGCGGTAACCGAAGCGGTATGTCGTGAAAAACGCGCTCAAATCCTCAATAAATTCCCACCATTGAACCGCTTCTTGACGGGCTACGATCTCAAGAATGCTATCAATGATGACGATGACAGCTTTGACCTTACTCGCGTGTTATGTGGCGCAGAGGGATCTTTAGCCTTCATTACTGAAGCAAAGCTAAATCTAACCAAAATCCCGAAAGCGCGAACTCTGGTTAACGTGAAATACAACACGTTTGATTCTGCACTGCGTAATGCACCCTTCATGGTTGAAGCGAAGGCTCTCTCTGTAGAGACGGTCGATTCACGAGTATTGAATCTAGCGAAGCAAGACATTGTTTGGCATACCGTGAGCGACCTGCTGACGGACGTTCCTAACAAAGAGATGCTTGGCATCAACATGGTTGAGTTTGCGGGCCAAGATGAAGCGGAAGTTGAACAACAAGTTCAAGCGCTGACAGCCAAACTTGAAACCATGGTTGAGAGCGAAGAAGCGGGCGTGATTGGCTTCCAAGTGTGCAGTGATTTGGCGAGTATTGGTCGAATCTACAACATGCGTAAGAAAGCGGTAGGTCTATTAGGTGCGGCGAAAGGCCGAGCTAAGCCGGTCGCTTTTGCTGAAGATACCTGTGTACCACCTGAAAACTTGGCGGATTTCATCTCTGAATTCCGAGTCCTGCTTGATTCAAAAGAGTTGAACTACGGCATGTTTGGTCACGTTGATGCGGGCGTTCTACACGTTCGTCCGGCACTCGACCTATGTGACCCTATGCAAGAAGCCTTGATGCACGAAGTTTCTGATGAAGTGGTTAAGCTGGTGGCGAAATACGGCGGCTTAATGTGGGGTGAGCACGGTAAAGGTTTCCGTTCTGAGTACGGTCCTGACTTCTTCGGTGAAGAACTGTTTACCGAGCTTCGACGTGTTAAAGCGGCATTCGACCCACATAACAAGATGAATCCAGGCAAGATCTGTACGCCTTTAGAAAGTGACGCTGAGTTGGTGAAAGTGACCGACACTAAACGTGGCTTTTATGATCGCCAGATAGATGTTCAAGTGCGCGACAGCTTTAAGCAAGCGATGGAGTGTAACGGCAACGGCTTATGCTTTAACTACGACACGAGCTCGCCAATGTGCCCTTCTATGAAAGTCACTGCTGACCGTCGACATTCACCAAAAGGTCGTGCTGGTTTAGTCAGAGAGTGGTTGCGTCAGCTAACTGAGCAAGGCGTGGATATTCTCGATTTAGAGCAAGAAGCGCTAAAAGACGATACTCCGGTCAAAACTATGGTTGAGCGCGTTCGTAACACCATGAACAAACGCCACGAGTACGATTTCTCGCACGAAGTACATGAAGCGATGAATGGTTGTCTTGCATGTAAAGCGTGTGCGAGCCAATGTCCAATCAAAGTTGATGTACCAAGTTTCCGTTCACGATTCTTAAACATCTATTACTCACGCTACCAACGCCCTGCCAAAGATTACTTGGTCGCAAACATTGAAACCATGCTGCCACTAATGGCGAAAGCGCCAAAGGTCGTTAATGCTGCATTAGGTCAAAAGTGGGTTCAATCTGCAACAGCGAAAACAGTCGGTTATGTTGATGCGCCGCTGATGTCGGTGCCTACGCTCAAAAATCGTCTGGCAAGCAAAGAGCTGCAACTTTTTGATATTCAATATCTAGAAGGGCTCTCTTCGGAAGAGAAGAAACAGCATGTTTTGATTGTCCAAGACCCGTTTACCAGTTTCTATGATGCAGAAGTGGTTGAAGACTTTGTCACTCTGGCTCAAAAGCTTGGCAAGACACCTGTGCTACTGCCGTTTAAACCAAATGGTAAGGCGTTGCACATCAAGGGCTTCTTAAGTCGTTTTGCGCGCGAGGCGAAATCTACTTCTGATTTCTTGTCGATGGTCGCAGATATTGGTATTCCACTCGTGGGTGTGGATCCAGCTTTGGTACTTTGCTATCGCGACGAATATGTCGAGATCTTAGCGGATAAGCGTGGTGACTTTGATGTGCTCACTGTTCATGAATGGTTATTACCATCGCTCGGTGACTATGAAGCGCGCTCTGCAAGTGAAGAGATGTGGTATTTATTCTCTCACTGTACCGAGAAAACCAAGATGCCAAATGCTGAAAAAGAGTGGGGCGCTATCTTCCAACACTTTGGAGCAGCCCTTACTAGCGTACCTGTAGGCTGTTGTGGCATGGCGGGGACGTTCGGACATGAAGTCGATAAGTTACAAATGTCGAAAGACATCTACGGTTTAAGTTGGAAGCCAAGGATGCAAGACTTACCAAAAGAGCGCTGTTTAGCAACCGGGTACTCTTGCCGTAGCCAAGTTAAGCGTTTTGAAGGTGAGAAGCTCGCCCACCCATTACAGGCACTCGCACAAATTCTTTAAACCATTTAGCCCAGCAGTTGCTGGGCTTTTTTCTAAACTAACAATGGAATTGTTAATAAGGAAAGCTATGAAATTTCTTGAGTTGAAAGTCCCACCAGTTGCTCTGTTTATATTGGTTTTAGTCGCCTCTTATTTCAGTGCGCAACAGTTGAGTACAGGCGCGATAGGGATGCCGTTTAAGTTCATCATTCTTGGTGTCGGAATCGTTTTTAGCGGCGTTATTGGATTATCTGGCATTTGGGAGTTTCGAAAACAGAAAACTACCGTTAATCCAATTAAAGTCGAAACCGCTTCTACCGTCGTTGATAGCGGGATTTTTGGATACACGCGAAACCCAATGTATCTAGGCCTTTTCATCTTACTGTTCTGCTTTGGCTATTTCTTCCAAAATATTTTCAGCGTCTTGTTGAGTTTTGCCTTTGTCATCTACATGAATCAGTTCCAAATCAAACCAGAAGAGCGAGCACTAGAGCAATTATTCGGTGCTGAATATGTTGATTACAAACAAAAGGTTAGACGTTGGGTTTAACAAACCTCGTTAAAACAAACCTACAGGATAAGAATTGTTATCATTTAATCGATACCTATCACACTTCATTATGATTTTGGTTTTATATCTATCTTTTATAAAATAGCCTGTCCGCATTATTAATATAAATAAAAGGCTAGGTAATGAAAATTGTTCAGACTAAATGGTTGTCATTAGGCTTCTGTGTAGTGGGTCTGTCCTCAACATCGGCGTTGGCAGATGTTTCAGCTCGAATTATAAACGGTAAAGAAGCAACACAAGGGAATTGGCCATTTATGGCTGCACTAGTCTCAAGAAACGTGAACGCTTATGACGGTCAGTTTTGTGGTGCGAGCTTCATTGGCGAGAGATATGTCCTCACGGCTGCTCACTGTGTAGACGGTAATGGTCGTGAAGATCTCGATGTGGTAATTGGCGTATCCAACCTCTCTGCCTCTCAAGCTACACAACATAGATACGCGGTTGAGAATATTTATGTACATCAGTATTACATTCCTAATCCTATTAGTAACGATATAGCCATTATCGAGCTCGTCGATAAGCCATCAGAGTCTGTGGTTAATCTCGTTGATGGTTATGTTCGAGGTAACCTGAATGATGGTCAGATGCTAACGGTGATGGGATGGGGGGATCAGGACGCATCAGATGGATATGCATCTAAGAGTGAACTGTACCAAGTCAACGTTCCTTTAGTTAACCAGTACCAATGTAATAGTGTTCCTCACAGTGGCTATGCCTTTATTGGCAGTGATGCATTCTGTGCTGGGTACAGTGATGGTGGTTATGACTCTTGTCAGGGTGATAGTGGTGGCCCAATCGTTGTTTCGACAAATGGATCATATGAGCAACTGGGCATTGTAAGCTGGGGCAAAGGCTGTGCACAGGCCAACGCCTACGGAGTCTATACCAATATTAGCTATTTTGATGATTGGATTAATGAGCAGAAAGCAGGGTTTAGTTATCGTCAAATAGAAATGCTAGGTGCAAGATTATTGGCGCCTATCTCACATACCTTTGAATTCATAAATAAGTCCGATCAAAACATCGAAGTAAACCATGTTTATCCAATTTCTAGTAATGATACCGTTATAACGGACAACGGATGTAGCACTTTAACAGCAGGACAAAGCTGTGAAGTAGTGGTGAGTTATAACCTAAACTCAATTGGTAAACATGAATTTGGTATTAATGTTGACACTGATTCCTTATTGGGCACGGTTACATCAAAGGCTTCTGTGATAGGAGCGAGATCTGTAACGAATACTGTGGACTCTCATGTGAGTGTTCCAAACAGTGGTGTTTACAGCACACAAGCGTGGGGTACCGAAGGATCAACAATCGTCTCTCCGTCAATAGGTAGCAGCGAATCGACCATGTTGGTTGTAGAGGGGATACCTACCGGTACAGTCTCTTTCGATGTGACGGTATCTTCTCAATTGGATCATGATTACCTTGAGCTCTATATTAACGGTCAAGAGTTCGACAAAGAATCAGGTCAGCTTTCTGGCTCAGTGAACTTGCCGATGGTGAGGGATTCCAACAACAGCCTTATGATTAAATATGTGAAAGATGGCTCTATTTCTTACGGGGATGACAGAGTTACGATTAAAAACTTTGCTTATACCGATGAAATAAAGATATCTAAATCAGAAGGCACGCAGAATGCGAAAAGCTCTGGTAGCAGTGGCGGTTCTCTGGCTTGGCATTGGTTATTTGTGCTTTTAGGCGGTGCGATCGTACGTAAGTCATTTTCACCACTGAAGATGAAAGGTGATCAGTAAACTATACTACTGACGTTAACTTAAGACTGATAGCCAACCTATCACCTTTAGTTAAACGCGAAAGCCCAGCATGATGAAATCAGCTGGGCTTTATTGAACTGAATTCACGGTTATAGCTACCATCAATTTCCGTTTCTAACGTGGTATCTATCAGTTCCAAATCAAACCAGAAGAGCGAGCACTAGAGCAATTATTCGGTGCAGAATATGTTGATTACAAACAAAAAGTTAGGCGTTGGGTTTGATTTACTCTGTGGGATAATGAGTTAACCAACCACTAATATCAGTTCCGTTTTCAAGGTAAGCCATATTTTGGCGCTCTCACCATTTATATTTATTTTTTATCAAATAACCTGCCCGCCATTATTAAAACAAATGAAAGGTTAGGTAATGAAAGTTATCCAGACAAAATGGCTGCCATTAAGTATTTATGCGGTTGGCCTCTCTTCAATGCCGGTATTGGCAGATATCTCCCCTCAAATTATCAACGGTAACGAAGCGACAAAAGGTAGTTGGCCATTCATGGTCGCACTTGTTTCAAAAAACATGGACGCCTACGAAGGGCAGTTCTGCGGTGCAAGTTTTATTGGTGAGCGATATGTACTCACAGCAGCGCACTGTATCGAAGCAAGCAGTAGCCAAGATTTTGAGGTTGTCATTGGTCTCTCTGATCTTTCTTCGCCTGACGTAGAGAAGCACCGCTATTCCGTCGAGCAAGTTTATGCTCATGAAAGCTATACTCAAGAGCCTGCGAGTCATGATATTGCCATTATTGAGCTTAGTGATAAGCCCATGGAATCTGCGGTTGACCTAGTCGATGGTTATGTCCGTGATAACTTGAGTGCAGGTCAGATGTTAACCGTCATAGGTTGGGGCGACCAGAATTCGTCGCAAGAGCAATACTCATCCACGAGCCAGTTGCAGCAAGTGAATGTTCCGTTAGTTAGTCAGCGAGATTGTAACCTTGGTCAAGGAGATGGATATTCAGATATCGGTGCTGATGCTTTTTGTGCTGGTTACAAAGAAGGCGGCCGCGATTCATGTAGTGGGGATAGCGGTGGCCCAATCATGTTGTCCACCAACAATGGTCACTACGAACAGCTAGGTCTTGTGAGTTGGGGAGAAGGTTGCGCACAGCCAGAGGCATACGGTGTCTACACCAACATAAGCCACTTTGCTGACTGGATAGGTAAGAAGACGGCAGGCTTTAGCTACCAAACTAAGGTGATGTTAGGCGCTCGACCTTTGGGGCCGATTGAACACAAGTTTGAATTTACGAACAAATCTGATCAAGAGGTTAACGTAACCAACGTATCTTTGGCTACCGGTACAAACGATCCTATAACCTACAATGGTAGTGCGATTATAAAGAGCAATAGTTGTGCGACGTTATCGCCGAATGAAGGGTGTGATGTGGTTGTAAGCTACAACATAGACTCAGTGGGTAACCATGATTTTGGTATCAAGGTGTCAACCGACTCACTAGCGGGTGTAGTGACGTCAAAGGCATATGTTATTGGCGCGAATGAGGTTTCTAATACGGTGAATTCACTCGTCACGATACCTAAGAATGCAGTCTACAGCACAGAAGCTTGGGATGTTGAAGGGGATACGATAGCGTCACCGGATATTGGTAATAGCCAGTCCACCGCATTCATTGTCGACGGGATCCCAGCTGGTACCGTATCTTTGGATCTCACCGTCTTTTCTGAAGAAGATCGTGACTACATGGAGATCTACATTAACGGCTTTGAAGTTGGCGCGTTTGCAGGCCTATTATCTGGCACTGTTGAACTGCCAATGGCGAGAGCTAAAGACAATAGTTTCATGATTGCGTACAGCAAAGATGAGGTGGGTTCTGCAGGGCATGACAGAGTGACCATTAAGAACTTTGCTTATAGTAATGAGATTAAAGAGCTAAGCTTGGTGGAAGATCCAACTACCAAAGAGACAGGTGGTTCAATGGGTTGGTATTGGCTAGCGATGCTGTTGGGTGGCACGATGATGCGTAAGTCACTTTCGTTATCGAAGAGGAAAGGTACTCAGTAAATAGCTGTGACTTAAACCAATATCTATTGTTTAGAATGAAAAAAGCCCAGCTTGAGGATATCAAGCTGGGCTTTTTAATTCTGTGTTGGCTTACTTAAGCGGCAGCCGCGAACTGAGCTAGAAACATCTCTTTGCGCTCGTTGAAGCGGTTTACTAGGTCGTCTACAGAAGCTTGGTCGTATGGCTTAAGGCCACTTGCTACCATGCGCTTCACGCCTTTACCGACTACTTCGCCATCTTCTTTGAAATCGAAGTTCAGGGTCACGATGCCGCGCTTGCCTTCAACGTCAAAAGTCGCACCAGAGAATTCAACTTCTGGGTGAGAAAGGTCTAGGCGAGTAAACTCAACTTCCATGCTCTCGTAAATAACAAGAGGACGTTGGCAGTTGATCATCATTTGTTGCTCTTCCATAAGAGGAACCATGATGTGAGGGAAGTTCATACCTGAGAACTTAACGTAGTTCGTTACTACGTGCTCGATGAATGCTTGATCGTGGCTCTTCTCACCTTCACAAGACATGTGTAGGTACTCTTTACCATTTGCATCGATAAGTGAGCTCTCTTTTTCACACTTGTTATCAACGCTTAACGCAATACCGTTACCAACCATACCTGAAAAATCAAAACGCATTTTTTGGCTGATGCCTTCTTTTTGCAGAAGAACCGCAAATAAAAGATCGCCAGGAACACAGAAGCGCTTGTTGTCTTCATCGTGAATTGGGTTGAAATCGCCAGCTACTTTTTTAGCAAAGTGGCTTGCTTGTTCACGAGTGAATTGAAATTGATTGTCTTCAGTAGAAAAGTAAGGTGTCAGAAACATAGTATCGCTATTAGTCATCAAATCTGGGGTGGATTATAGCTAACTAACTTCGATCTAATGGTCTATCCAGTTAACTTTGCTTATATATCAGTCAATTAGATAGATACGTTGGATGGTATGTGGCAGTTTTACAGGGGATATGGTGACTGGCTCAATGCAACAAGGGCTAATCGATAGCCCTTGTTTATATGACGTGTTATTTCACGACTTAAAAGCTACACAAAATACCTTCAGGCATTAAGTGGTTGTGCACAGACAATTTGAGCAATAAGTTAGCTTGCTCGATGTCCGGTGCGAAGTAGCGGTCTTTGTCGTAGAAGCTGACTTTTTCACGCAGGATCTGTTTCGCTTCTTCTACTCGAGGTGAAGAGAGGTTTGGTGCTCTAAAATCCAAGCCTTGCGCTGCCGCTAAATACTCAACTGCCAAGATTCCACGAGTGTTCTCTGCCATGTCACGGAGACGACGACCAGCAAAGGTTGCCATAGACACATGATCTTCTTGGTTAGCGGACGTTGGCAAGCTGTCTACAGAAGCTGGATGAGCCAGTGTTTTGTTCTCACTAGCTAGTGCTGCTGAGGTAACCTGAGCAATCATAAAGCCAGAGTTAACGCCGCCATTGTCGACTAAGAACGGTGGAAGTTTACTTAGCGCGCTATCAATCAGTAGTGCCATTCGACGTTCTGACAAACTACCGATTTCAGCAATGGCTAAGGCTAAGTTATCTGCGGCCATAGCAACGGGTTCTGCGTGGAAGTTACCACCCGAAATGATGTCACCATCGTCCGCAAAGACCAGTGGGTTGTCCGATACGGAATTCGCTTCAACCATCAGTGTTTCTGCTGAGTTGCGGATCTGCTGTAGACACGCGCCCATCACTTGAGGCTGACAACGCAGTGAGTAAGGGTCTTGAACCTTTTCACAACACGTGTGTGACTCACCAATTTCACTCTTTTGGTCAAGCAGATGACGGTAAGCAAGCGCAGCGTCCATTTGTCCACGGTGACCACGAACGCGGTGAATACGAGGATCAAATGGGCGGCGGCTACCTAGCGCAGCTTCAACTGACATAGCGCCACATACTGTCGCAGACGCGAACAAGTCTTCTGCTGCGAATAGGCCTTCTAAGGCGAATGCGGTGGATGCTTGCGTACCGTTGAGTAGCGCTAAACCTTCTTTAGGAGCGAGTGTGATTGGCTCTAGCCCCGCGATCTTCATTGCTTCCAAACCAGTAATGATTTTACCGTTGTGACGAGCTTGGCCTTCACCAAGTAGAACGGTACTCATGTGGGCTAGGGGAGCGAGGTCGCCAGATGCACCTACTGAGCCTTTTTGTGGCACACAAGGGTAAACCTGCGCGTTCACTAGATCGATCAGGGCATTGATCACCTTGAGTCGGATACCTGAGTAGCCACGAGACAAGCTGTTAATCTTGAGCACCATCATCAAGCGCACGGTTTCGTCAGACATGAATTTGCCGATGCCTGCTGCGTGAGACAGCACGATACTTTTCTGCAGAACTTCGAGATCTTCTGGGGCGATCTTGGTGTTCGCCAGTAAGCCAAAGCCCGTGTTGATACCATAAACAGTGCGGTCTTCAGCAATCACTTGTTCGACAACCTGCATGCTCGCTTCAATATCTGGGATTGCAGCAGGGTCGAGTGACAGATTCACAGGGCTACGACTAATCTTGCGAAGTTCAGATAGGCCTAGAAGTCCTGGTTTCAGTAATAAATTCAACATGTTTTCTCCAGACATTAAAGGCGACGAAGTTCTTCGTTTAGCATAGGTAAATCAAGTTTCTGTTCTTTCGCACACTGCTTAGCAATGTCGTAACCCGCATCAGCATGACGCATAACGCCTGTCGCTGGATCATTGTGAAGTACGCGAGCAATACGTTGCGATGCATCTTCAGAACCGTCACAACAAATCACCATACCTGAGTGTTGCGAGAAGCCCATACCAACGCCGCCACCATGGTGTAAAGAAACCCAAGTTGCGCCGCCTGCAGTGTTTAGCAGTGCATTCAATAGAGGCCAATCTGATACCGCATCTGAACCATCCATCATACCTTCTGTTTCACGGTTCGGGCTGGCAACCGAACCTGAATCTAGATGGTCACGACCGATAACTACTGGTGCTTTCAGCTCGCCATTTTTCACCATTTCATTGAATGCTTGGCCTAAACGTTCACGATCTTTCAAGCCGACCCAACAAATACGAGCTGGTAAGCCTTGGAACTGAATGCGTTCACGCGCCATGTCTAGCCAGTTATGCAGGTGAGGGTTGTCTGGAATCAGTTCTTTTACTTTTTGGTCTGTTTTGTAGATGTCTTCTGGGTCGCCAGAAAGGGCTGCCCAACGGAATGGACCGATGCCTTCGCAGAACAGTGGACGAATATAAGCAGGAACGAAACCCGGGAAATCAAACGCGTTTTCTACGCCTTCTTCCAGTGCCATTTGGCGAATGTTGTTACCGTAATCTACGGTCGCAGCGCCGCGATATTGTAGGTCTAGCATAGCTTGAACTTGAATCGCCATAGACTGCTTAGCTGCCTTAACGACCTTAGCTTCATCAATAGTGCGCTCTTGTGCGGCTTTCTCCATCGTCCAACCTTGTGGCAAATAGCCGTTCAGAGGGTCATGGGCAGAGGTTTGGTCAGTAACGACATCTGGTGTGATGTTTCGCTCTACTAACTCAGGGAAAACATCCGCAGCGTTACCTAGCAGGCCAACAGAAATAGGTGTGTCAGACTCTTTAATAATAGCCATCGCTTCATCTAGGCTGGTGGCTTTCTTGTCTACATAACCAGTACGCAGGCGGTAATCAATTCGTGATTCATCGCATTCAACCGCAATCATTGAGAAGCCAGCCATGGTAGCTGCAAGAGGTTGAGCGCCACCCATGCCGCCAAGGCCACCTGTGAGTACCCATTTGCCTTTTGCTTCGCCTTGGAAGTGTTTCTTCGCGATAGCGACAAAGGTTTCGTAAGTACCTTGAACGATGCCTTGTGATCCGATGTAGATCCAGCTACCTGCGGTCATTTGGCCGTACATCATCAAGCCTTCTTTATCGAGCTCGTTGAAATGTTCCCAGTTTGCCCAGTGTGGAACAAGGTTCGAGTTAGCGATTAACACGCGAGGTGCGTTTTTATGAGTCGGGAACACGCCTACAGGTTTACCAGACTGAACAAGTAATGTTTGGTCGTCTTCTAAACGCTCTAATACTTCAACAATCTTGTCGTAACATTTCCAATCACGTGCTGCACGACCAATACCACCATACACAACCAGTGCATGCGGGTGTTCTGCCACATCAGGATCTAGGTTGTTCATGAGCATACGTAGTGGTGCTTCTGTTAACCAAGATTTTGCGCGCAAAGTGGTGCCATGAGGTGCGCGAATTTCGCGAGTCGTGTCGAGACGAGGGTCACTGTTGTGGTGTTCCGTCATTTTGAAATTCCTTCTGTTTCACGTTATATCGTTGTAGTTGTATTTATCTATATAGCTGGCTTATTCACTGGTCATTGCACGGGCAATATCCCAACACAAACGTGCCGCCAATCGAGCCGTTTGACCGTCGACGTCGTAGTCTGGGTTATATTCCGCAATGTCCGCGATAATGAGTTTCTCACTGTGTTTAAAAATCTGTTCTAGGAAAGGCGCAAGCGCTTCATAGCTAACGCCTCTTGCCGCAGGGGCGCTGACACCCGGTGCAGTTGCCGCTGGGAAGACATCGAGATCAATAGTGAGATAGAGGTAATCACACTCAGCCATGAATTTTTGCAACTTAACCAGTTGGGCAACTTGGTTTACTTGGGTGATATCGCGATCATGTTCGTACCACACACCAAGTTGGTCGGCTTTGTTGAAAAGCGCTTTGGTATTGCTGGCGGCACTTACACCGAGACACGCGTAATGAAATGGCCACTGATGTGTGTGGCAGTATTCGCTAATCTGATTAAAGGGTGTGCCTGAGCTTGGTTTGACGTCAGCGATGTCGCTTTCAAATTCACGAAGGTCAAAGTGAGCATCAAAGTTAACGATGCCTATCTTAGGTTTGTGATCTGATTGAGTTCTGTGAAGATGCTCAGCTAGGCCTTGGAAAGAAGCCCAAGCGACTTCGTGACCGCCGCCAAGGGTAATCACTTTGCTGGTGGATAGCGCATTGGCAATCACAGTAGCGCACTGCTTCTGGCTCACTTCTAATTGATCATCGTTACATTCGATATCGCCAAGATCAGCAATGCGTGTATCACAGTGCCAAGCCATATTAGCTAACGCTTGGCGAATCAAATTAGGTGCTTGTTTTGCGCCAACACGTCCTTTATTTCTTGCCACTCCGGCATCGCTAGCAAAGCCAACCAAGGCAACAGCGTTGTCAGTAAGCCCTTCATTTAAAACATTACTTTGTACTTGCGTGGTAATGTGATGAACACGAGTACCGAGCTCACCATCTTCAAGGTCATTACGCCCCGTCCACACAAAGTTGTGAGTGGTGGATACTGTATTAGTGCAGCTGGATTTAGATTGAGTCATGACAGACCTCGCCATTAACAATGCGCTTATGCAGGTGAGGAACACCAACTTGATAGCTTAAGTCGGCAGGGTGCTCGATATTCCAGATAGCCAAATCAGCAGAGTAACCCACTTCAATTTTGCCTCTGTTTTGCGACTCGCCAATGGCAGCGGCGGCATGGCAAGTTACCCCACGTAATGCTTCTTCTGGGGTTGTACCAAATAGGGTGCAGCTCATGTTCATCATCAGCGTTAAGTCCGCAAAGGGGGAAGTGCCGGGGTTTAAGTCGGTCGCGATTGCCATTGGGATGTTGTGCTCGCGAAGTAGGGCAATAGGTGGCTGTTGAGTCTCTTTCAAAAAGTAGAAAGCGCCCGGTAATAAGGTAGCGACAGTACCTGATTCCGCCAGTGCTTTTACTCCGGTTTCATCTAGGTACTCAACATGATCAACAGACAGAGCACCGTATTTCGCGGCAAGCGCACTGCCGCCCATGTTAGAAAGCTGCTCTGTGTGGCCTTTGATCGCTAGCCCATGTTCTTTAGCAGCCGCAAATACACGCTCAGTTTGTTCTAGGTTGAAGCCGATCGATTCACAGAATACGTCGACTGCGTCGGCTAGCCCTTGCTCTGCGGCTTTAGGGATGATCTCTTGGCATACCAGATCAACGTAACGATCGGGCTGTTCTTTATATTCTGGTGGTACAGCATGTGCTGCAAGGAGTGTGGTGGTGATTTTAATACGACGGTGGTTTTCTAAGGCTTTAGCAGCACGTAACATCTTGAGTTCATCATCAAGCGTTAAACCATAGCCAGACTTTACTTCAACGCTGGTGACACCACTTCTTAGCAGGCCGTCTAATCTAGGCAGCGCCTTCTCAACCAGTTCGGCTTCTTGTGCGGCTCGTGTCGCCGTTACCGTCGCTAAAATACCACCGCCTTGTTTTGCGATGTCGGTGTAGGAGACACCATTTAACCGTTGTTCAAATTCATTGGCACGATTACCAGCAAACACCAGATGAGTGTGGCAATCAATCAGCCCAGGGGTAACGAGCTTGTTTTTGCAGTCGTAGATGATGTGATCAACAGAGCGGCTAGCACTCGCCGTTTCACAATGAAGTGACTCATCGCTTGAGTGTGACAGGGATACGATCTTACCGTTCTCGATAACGATATCTTGCGGGGAAGAAGGTTGATAACCGTCAGCTCCCGAGCTCATCGAGACCACTCGTGCATTTTTGAGGATCAAATTCATAATCACCTAGATCTTTGCTAAACAATAAATGTATATACAAATAAATAGGCTAAATACTGACCCGAATCAAGTTGATGTTGCAAAAATGTGATCGGCGATCAGGATGATATTCTTTAATCTAAAACGATCTTAGAGCTTAATTTGTACTTAGAGCCAGGGTGGTAGAGTAATGCAAAGCTGATAAGGCGTTCCTTGCTCCATGTTCTTCTATTAAGAAGCAAGCAAGGTTCTGATTCCGTTAGCTTTAGTGCTTGGCGGATGTTGGAGTCTGGAATGATGGCTTCGACCGTGTGTTCAATCGCACTCAACGGGCAACTTTTGGAAAGGTATTCATTCGGTGTTGAGGTTGAAAAATCTTGTTTTAAGTATTGGGGAGCCGCTTGTGAGTTTACCCAGCGAGCTTCTAGCTGTATCGGTGTGTTGTCGGCGAAGTGGATGATTTCACTATAGAAGGCTTCTGCATTGATCATCACACCTAACCGTGTAGCGGTGCTTTCATCAGCCTTGATACTATCGTGTTTGATCACTTGGCTTGTGTAAGTTTGGCCACGGTCTTTGATCTCTTGTGCGATGTTGTTGATATCAAGTAGGGGAGATTGCGCTTTTTCCTCTGGCTCACACACAAAAGTGCCCAGTCTTGGTTTCCGAATTAGCTTGCCTTCAGACACAAGATCTCGAATGGCTTTATTCACCGTCATTCTACTAACGTTGAACTGCTCTGTGAGTTCGAGTTCGGTGGTGATTTGATAGCCAACCGGCCAATGACCATTGCTGATCTTATCGTCTATGAACTGTTTTATTTGCAGGTAGAGCGGCGCTTTCGACATAATGAAACCTTATTTGACTATACAAATAGAGTAACGGATTTTTTCACGATTTCAACATTTCCTCAGAGGATGTGAGCTTGTTCAACATAGATAGCGCAAATGTCTTGATTCTGTGGGGCAAGTGTCGCAAATTGTCAGCACGCCCTAGTTAATCAAATAATTACAAAGAGAAAGGAAATGTTTAAGAAATTAAAGGCCTCGCTAGGCATTGGTGCGGCAAAGGTCGATACCGTCTTAGATAATATTGACGTTTTCCAAGGTGGCGAGTTGTCTGGCAACGTTCACATCATTGGTGGCGACGTAGAGCAACAAATCGACATGATTAACTTGGTACTCAACACAGAAGTGAAAGTCGAAACAGAAGACAGCACCAGTTACGAAACCTTTTCACTCGGTCGTATTCAAGCCGTAGAGCCGTTTGTGATTCAACCCGGCGAAACTAAGTTGGTGCCATTCCGTCTTAAGCTTAATGATGAAACGCCAGTGACTGCGTTGAACGCAAAAATGAACCAGTGCCACGTGTGGGTAGAAACTAACTTAGATATCGGCTTCGCGATTGACCCTAAAGACCGTGATTTTATCTCTGTTCACCCATTACCAACAGTCGCGAAAATCATTCAAGGTGTTGAAGCATCGGGCATGGCAATGGTGAAAGCAGACGTAGAGAAGGGCTACTTGAAAGGGAACACCTTCGCTTCACGTTCGGGTTGTTACCAAGAGATTGAATTTCGTAGCGGTGGCTTCATGAATAACAAAGAAATCGAGCTGTCATTCATCGTAGATGGTTCTATGGTTCACTGCTTAGCTGAAATTGACCGTTCACTGAGCTTCCGCGGTGACCAATACATCTCATTCACTCTACCCGCTAACGCGGCTGACTCTGACATTCGCAATGCCGTTTCAAGAATCATGAGTGCGTAGTTGCCTCTCCGTTAGTCGTCGCTCTCTCTATTAATAGTGACAGTACAACTTTAAAGCCGAACTTAACTGTTCGGCTTTTTTGATTCCATCACCTTCAATTGAATAAGATTCACCACTGATGCCGATAAGCCAATTGAAAGGCCACATCGGTCGAGTTGTCCATATTGAAGATGTTCTCGATGATGGAGACCTCGAGTGCCGAGCGTTGCATCACATAGCGGTAGCCAAACATCATTTCATTGGCAGCTTCTGATAACTCGGTTTCCCCATAATCAGCGCCTTCATACCACCGGTATTCTATGTGCAATTCGTGGTTTTCAATGAGCGTCAGCTGATAGCCTCCCAGCCAAGACCATGTAACCTTTTTATGTACAAAGCTGTTCTCTGATTCTCGATTAGACTGATTCGCAAAGCCCAAGCTCGAATAGAAGGTATTGATATCGAGTTGGTATGCATAGTTGAGTTGAGCGCTTTGTTCTGTGCTGCTTCCTTTAAATGCTCCGTGACTGACGTTGTTGTGATAAAGCGAGACACCAACAGATAATCCATGGTTCTCTTTCTCTATGATTTGGTATTGGGTGTAGAGCGTCAAAGCGCTGGTCAGTGTATCGCCAGAAAAGTCTCGGATGCTGATATCGTGCTCTGGAGCATAGATGTCGAACTGATGTCTGGCTTTTCGATCTCGTCCGGCTTGGTCGATGCTAAAAAGTTCATGGAAGTTAATGGTGATTTTGTCGAGGTGGTTGTTGGCGGCGAAAAGCCAGCGGTAATTCAGTTCTACTTGCCATTCAGGTGTTAATTGCCATCGTAGTCCTGTTTGAAGTTGGTTTTGATAATAGTCTAAATGATAGTCGCGGGAGTTAGCCCAGATACTGGCGGCTGTTAAAGAGGTAAACAGCTCGAGCTTATCCTCTTCTAATGGGAAACCAGAGCGAAGCATCGGTGTAAGGCGAACGGATTGCAGTGGCGCTTGGGTATAACTGATTAAGGGCCCGTAATCCTTATTGGCCCAAGCGCTCGGTGCGTAAGCCACTGTGAGCATTATGAAGGGCAGGGGCGATGTGAGCGATAGAAAAGCCCTTCGTTTCCCCATACACACCTCATCCTTATTTCGGCACACCTATATAGCTTAGTTCGAAATGAACAAACCGAAATAGCTAAGCTGATTAGGCTCATTGTGAAAGGCCCTTTAAAAAGGCGCTTCAAATTGTGGAGGCATAAAAGAAGTGATTCGAGTCTGCATAAGCTGGGCGGCAAAGGGCGACAGAAGTGTCGGGAGAGCCCCTCCGTCATTGTTATTTCATATTTTTTCGTTACAATGCTCTGATACCCACGAGCGAGGCATCTGTATTTGCTTCTCCGTGGGTATATTTATTATGCATATATCCCCAATCAGCGTACTAGTTGATTGAAAGACATATATTAAACATTTTCATGTGTTGCTTGGTGTGCCTCAAGACGTGAATTTCCCTTCTTATTGCAATTCCTATTTATCATTCATAATCTTTAATATAACCCTTTAAATACAACAGCTTAATAAAAATAACGTCATTCAAATTCTTTGCTGGATGCTAGCTCATAATGATTAGAAGACACTTGCATTCATATGAGATTTGTACCAAATTTGTACCAAATATTTTTGGTACAAACGAATGGCAATCACAGATGCTTGGCTAAGAGCCACACAAGGTAAGCCTTACAAAGGGCACCCCGAAGTCACCCATAGAGATGGCTTAGGCGTGCGTGTGAGTCCTAAAGGTAAAGTGACCTGGGTTTACCGCGTTACCTACCTAGGTAAAGCCATAAAAATGAAACTTGGCGAATACCCAGCTATGAAGATGCGAGATGCATTGCGCGAGCGTGAAAAGAAAGCTGAGTTAGTTATCTTAGGCATCGACCCAAGAACAGGCATCAACCCTTCAGACAAAGCCTTACCAAGCACTGTAGATGACTTAATCGACTATTGGGTTGAACACCACGGCAAAGACAACGTAAAGCAGTGGCAAGCACTTGAGAAGATGTTTAGAACAGACATCAGCCCATATTTAGGTCAGCGCCAAGCCAAACACCTAGAACTGACCGACTACATGCCAGTATTTCAAAAGGCTAAGAATCGTGTGAGTGCAAAACATTCAGCAAACCTTATGTCACGCTTTAAACAAGTGCTGTCTTATGCCGTTCGTCACGGTTTACTCAAATACAACATGCTTGCAGAAGTAAAGAAAGCCGATGTAGGTGCACCAACAGACACCAAAAAGAGTAAGCAGACAGAAGCTGGCGTTAAAGCACTATGGAAAGCCATTGACGACATAGGTGTGCATGAGAGCAACAAAAACTTCTTACGCCTTATGATGATATTCGCGAACCGCAGTAATGAGCTGCGTTTAGCGAGGAAGCAAGATTTCGATTTAGAAGCACTAGTGTGGACAGTACCAGCAGAGAACAACAAGATCAGGAAAAAGCAGGGCGGGGCAATTCGACGCGCGATTCCGCCATTGGCAGAAGAAGTGATTCGAAACCAGTTTGCCATTTATCCCGATCTTGAAATCATGTTCCCACCAGTTAAAGTGGAAGCCGATAGGCCAATGGCCGAGAACGTGCCTGTAGAGTTTGGCCGTAAACTGGCTGATGCGATCGAGGCGGCGGGTTTCCCTAGAACGACCAATCATGACATGCGAAGAACGGCTCGTAATATGTGGGAAGCGATGGGTGTTCCATTTCATGTGGCAGAAACTATGCTAGGTCACAAAGTGCACCGTGGCGTACAGAGCCACTATTTGGATTACGATTATTTAGATGAGCAGAGAGAATCTTATAGTTTATGGGCTGCTTTTATTAAGTGTGAAAATGAATAGTTTTAGTTGTAGTAACTCACAACTGGACAATTCCGTGTTAGTAACTTTATTAAATTAGCATATCAGAAATAACTACAGGTATGGGAAAGTCGTTTAGCTTGGCACCTTGTATTGATGGTGCAGGTCACTGAATAACTGGTGCTACAACTTTTATGTAAATGCATGAGTTTAGGACTACATCCACTTCACCTACTAACAAGCATTGTTAAATATAAAGGGTTGGAGTAACATTAAAGAGCTCTTTAGCTTAAGACGAATTACGTCTAGTCGGGTGATTAGCCAGACTCTAACTTATTGAACGGGATTGGTTGCGAAATGTACTTACTTCTTCGCGGTCCAAACTCGTTCCTCCTTTAGGCCGCGAAGAAGTAAGTACATTTCGCTGTCTCTAGTAAAGAGCTAAGCCCAAGAGTATTAGTACTTTTGGGCTTTTTTTGTTGAGAGGTTTATGAACTTAGTAAAGCAACTAGCAAGGCACCTAAGAAAAAGTGAGTCTGAAGTCATACGTTTTTTGGTGGATGCCCCAAGTAAATATCGTGTATACAAGATCCCAAAAAGGTCACACGGACATAGAGTTATAGCCCAGCCATCTAAAGAACTCAAAGAGTACCAGAGGGCCTTTCTGGCTATATATACATTCCCTGTGCACCCTGCAGCTATGGCATACTGTAAAGGAAAGAGCATCAGAGAAAACGCTCTTGCTCATGTTCAGAACAATTATCTACTGAAAATGGACTTTGAAAATTTTTTCAACTCTATAACCCCTGCCATCTTTTGGCAAAGTGTAGATAGTTGCACAGTTGACACACCAATGTTTACCACTCAGGAAAAGAGGCTTGTTGAAAAGCTTATCTTTTGGTGTCCAAGTAAAACAGAATACGGTAAGCTTGTGTTGAGTGTCGGCGCTCCTACCTCACCAAGCATATCTAACTTCTGTCTCTATGAATTTGACCGTTTTATGACTAATGTCTGCAACGATCAAAAAATCACTTATACAAGATATGCTGATGATTTGACATTCTCAACCAACGAAAAGAATACTCTCCACACTATAGTTCCTTCTATCCAACAACTATTAGTTGAGTTCTTCTCGTACAACCTTAAGCTCAACCACAGTAAAACAGCTTTTTCATCGCGTGCGCACAACCGACATGTTACAGGCATTACACTTAGCAATGAAAGTAAACTCTCTTTAGGAAGGGAACGTAAGCGATACATCAAACATCTAATAAATCAATTTAAGTACAATCTATTAGATGGCTCGGATATCCGACACTTACAAGGACTATTAGCCTTCGCTCAACATATTGAGCCAGCTTTCATAAGCCGATTAAAAACTAAATATACTAGTGAGTTAATTCAACGTATCTACGAGGCAAGTCATGACTAGCAAAACAAAAAATATCAAAGAGCTAGAGCGAAGAGCTAGGAAAAATGAGCTACTCCCAGCCTTTCAGCTTTATCAGAATTATGCTCATGGTCTAGATGGTCTTGCTATAGATGAGGAGCTAGCTAATCATTACCTATTACAATGTGCTAGGTACATTGAGAGCAATAGTTCAGATCTTCCTGACACCTTTGTACCCAAAAACAAGCTACATTTAGCAAACCTTGAACTATTCGATTTTCGTCGATTTAAAAACTTACGTATGTCCTTCGAACCGGATCTAACTGTGATAATCGGGAATAATGGCCAAGGTAAAACCACAATCCTTAACGCCATATCCAAAACGTTAAGTTGGATTAATGCCAATATTCTTAAAGAAGAAGGTGCTGGTCAGCGATTGAGTGAACTATATGATATTAGAAGAGGCTCCGATAACTCTTACAGTGATGTATTAACAGAATTTGAATATGGCTCTGGGTTAAAGCGACTACCTGCACGCCTATCAAGAGCAAGTCTTGGAGCTTCCGAAAGGCGAGATAGCGATGTAAAGAACCTTCGAGAGCTTTCTAATGTATTCCGCGTTGCAAATAAAAATAATGCAGTAAACCTCCCTTTGTGCGCCTTTTATTCCGTAGAACGCTCTCACCCATTATCTCGCTTAAGTAAGGATAATGTGTCACTTAGAGAGGAACGTTTTGACGCGTACAATTCTGCTCTTACTGGTTCAGGCAAGTTCGAGCATTTTGTAGAATGGTTTGTAGCTCTACATAAAAAGTCAGTAAATGATAAATCTAACGAAATTGAAGCACTAAAGCAGCAAGTCAAGGATCTAGAGTCCTCTGTCGACAGTGGAATCATGTCGTTAGAACCTATTCTTAAACAAACAAGGGGTCAACTGAATGATGCCTTAGCTACACTGAAGTCCGCTAGAACTAATCAGGTACTAACAGATGCACAAACAAAAAAAATCGTCGTCCAAGCTATCTGTAGTGTCATTCCAAGCGTTAGTGATATGTGGGTTGAGACAAGTACTGGCTCTGATGTCGTTTTAGTAAAAAATGACTCTATCGACATCACTATTGAACAACTTTCAGATGGTCAGCGCACTTTCTTAGGGCTGGTATCCGACCTAGTTCGTCGCTTAGTAATGTTAAACCCTAAACTCAATAACCCTCTTGAAGGGCAAGGGATTGTCTTAATCGATGAAGTCGAGCTGCATTTGCACCCTAAATGGCAACAGGACGTTTTATTAGACCTTCAAACCTGTTTTCCTAACGTTCAATTCATTGTTACAACACATAGTCCATTAGTGCTATCTACCGTAGATAAAGATAACATCAGAGTTTTTGAAGGCACAGACGCAAAGGGTAGAACTCTCATAGATGCTCCCGATTTCCAAACTAAGGGAATCCTCAACTCCGACGTTTTGGAGCAGCTAATGGATACTTTTGCTGCTCCTCAACGTATAGAAGAAACTCATTGGCTAGCTAAATTTGAAGCTCTCTTAATCGGTGAACATTACGATGATAATTCCGAAGCGCAAGCCTTGTATGAATGCATACGGAAACACTTCGGTGAGAAGAGCTCTGAGATAAAAAAATGCGATAGCTTAGTCAGAATTCAGAAAATGAAACTCAAGGCTAAAAACGCCATTGAGAAGAAGAGAGTTGGTGAATGAAAAAATTGAATCGCCATCCTTCAAATTGTTTAGTTGGTCTAGTCGCAGGACAAAACGACTGGATGAAAGAAGCCCCTAAAGATGAAATCTGGATTGAGTTAGACAAAATGCAAAGTGGGTATTGCGCATATTGTGAGTGCCACTTAAAACGAAAACACATTGAGCATTTTAAAACCAGAGCAGCCCACCCTAGAGAGACATTTAGTTGGGGCAATGTATTTGGCTCTTGCGGCGATAGTGCAAAGGCTGGGGGATGGGGGCGCTGTGGGATCTATAAAGATGCAGATGCAGGTAAATACAATATTGCAGAACTAGTCAAACCAGACGTAGATGATCCTAATGATTATTTTCTCTTTCTAATTTCGGGCATAGTGATTGCTCGCCCTAGTCTAACAGGGCCTGCGTTGCGCAAAGCCGAGGAAACAATTAGGGTTCTCAATCTAAATGAAGATAGTGTTCTTTTCAACAGCAGACGAAAAGCGATACTAGCCATACAACAAGAAATAGATGAGTTATATCAGATGCAGGAAGAGTTAGGTGATCTCTGGCAATCTTTTCTGGACGAAGCATTAACAGATGTTTGTGGACAGGAGTTTCAAACGGCTTTGGAACACTCTTGGCGTTACAACCTCTCATACTAAGAAACTGAATCCATATTTATTAATCCATCAACTGATTTGGCATATGTTAGTTATGCCCTGACCTTTGATAGGTAATGACGTGAAACCCATCTCAAAAAACAGTCGCGTCTACCTTTCTCGCTAAATAGTCGTTGATTTATTGAGTTAACAAACAATGGGCCAAAAATTTGTTAGCTGAGATTATGCTAGCAACAACCTGTCAGATCTAGTCAGCTCGAGGTGACGAAACTGACAGATTGCATTCAGATTAATTCATTTTAGTCATGCGGGCTACAGATTGGATTTTGAACTAAGATTAACCATCACTTTTTCAATTTCTTACACAAAACTAGAGAGCAAAGCTAATTTATCATCGTTGAGAATATTTATATCTCAGCTCTTCTCAAAGGTTCTATTGGTATTGATACATCCTATGGAAAGAATGTATTACCAGAGCAATGCATCAGTTTGCTCTAGTCAAAAAAGGGAAGCGCTTGCTTCCCTTTCTAAATGCTCAAACCATCCCGCGCTCTTTCGCCCATTCAATGAACTCTTTGTAAGGACGTTTTCCTCTCATACCTTTCACCGCTTTTGGGAAGCCAAGCTCTTGAGTCCAACGCCACAAAGTAGGCTGGCTAATCCCAAGAGTTTCACGAACCTCTTTATCACTGATGAAAAAGCGTTGTGTTGCTAGGTTTATCGTTGAATTAACCATTTTGATTTCCTCTATTAGCTGAACTTTTCATATAACAAACATAAAACACCGCACAAATAACGGCATAGACGGCGAAACTGATCATTGGGCAACTCCTTTTGCTGGTGGCATAATTCGTACTCGGTTCGTGGTGTGCCAACACATAGCATCACCATTAAACAAGCCGCCTTCGCGTAACTTAGCGCAGCCTTGTGGTAGCTGTTCACCACATTTACCGCAACAACCCAAATCGCTTTTTATCTTGGGTATCTCGGTATGAACACGATGAATAATTGACTGCAGAGCTTCAACTTGGGTGTAAGGTTCCCTTGGGTAAGCGAAGAACTGGCATATATCATTAAGCTTTGTGATTTCATTGGGTGATAACGTCACTCGGATATCGTTATTGCCACTGGTTTTACGCTTATCCCTTAGGCGCTTGGCGCGAACTGCTGCTTGTTTGCGTTTACGTTCCTTAGTCATTTTGCAGCTTTTCGCTTTCGAGCGGTGGCCTTCTTTTTTACTGGGGCAAGCAACTGGCGAGCTTTTGCTAAACAAAAGTCGAAACACTTGCCGCCACGGCCTCCGAACGAAGCGGTTGTTCGGTAGATTTTAATCGCGAAGTTACAAGCCCGAGTTGCTTCGTCACGCTTGTAACCTTCACCAAGTAAGATTTGATGAATCTTTTTATGGATAAACTCTTCCTGAGAGTTTCGAAGTAGGGGAGTCGTCATTACACAAAGTTCCTTTGGTTTCTGGGTGAAACCTGGCAATCAGTCTACGTACTTGAAATTGGTGGTCAGCCAGTTATATACTGATTGCGAGGTTTAGGTTTGGTTATCTAAGTCTCATTGCACAAAGTAAGCCCTTATTGGTTTGGTCACCGATAGGGGTTTTCTCTTTTTCAGCCTTTCAAAATCTCATTTCATTCAATTTAGTGCTCAATTGGTCAGAAAGAGCGTTGAACTGATGGATAGTTTGGGTGTCTTCTTTTCCTACGCTTACTTCTAAATTTTCACACTTATCGCTTAGCTTAATGAGCTGCTCTAGCTCGTCATAAAACGGATCGCTTTTTGGTATCTTCGCTAGGTAATGCTTAAAACTCACTTTATGAAGTTGGATAGCTTTAGCGCCTTCTAGAGTTTTGTTGATGTCTGTAAGAGATAAATACGTCATAGGTTTTCCTTTTTACTTTAGGTACATTGTTATTTGCTATAATGTACCTACAAGGTACTAACAATATTTGACCTTGTAAAGTACATTTTTTGGGATTTATTTGAATTTCACGAATTTAAGGTACAAAAAAAGCCGCTATTGTGAGCGGCTTTCCTTGAGTGATTTTTTGCTACAAGTTCATAATGACTTGTTTTACATAGCCTACTATTCGGCAATTCCCACTGATTGGGATAGGGTCATATTTGGGGTTCAGCGGGACCAAAAACTTATGTGGACCGTCAATCTCTAGCTTTTTAATCGTTGCCTCTGGAGCATCATTAAGTGTAGCTACGACAATCTTTCCATTATCAGGGCAGTTGCATGGTTCAACTACTACAATGGAACCTGCTGGTATAGACGGGGAACCGTGTGGATTGGTCATAGAGTTGCCCGTAACACGCATGGCAAAGGCTTCCTCACTGATATTGCTTGAGGTGGTTTGCCAGTCTAGCTCCTCGTAAATAATATCTTTAGAGTCGATTTTACCCCAAGAACCTGCTTGCACATGACTAAGAATAGGTACTCGTCTAGTTTGTGTCGAAGTGAATAGCGTCGAAGCTTCTTTTAGATCCTCTTCAGTATGATCTGTATCTAACCAACCTTCTGGCATGTTGAAAGATTTCTCTATGTGTCGAGCAATTTTTGGCCCAATAGCGCGTGTGGCGCCTTTTCCCATAAATCGACTGGCTTGAGTTGTAGAACGGTCAATTTTGTCTGCAAATGCCGTAGTACCACCAACTTTTTGAGCGAGAGATCGTGCATTGTCTCTTCTAATATCTTCTGCAGTTTTCATTACATCTACCTGAGCATTTTTAACTACTTAGAACATATTGTTACTTTAAGATTTTGTTCCTAAAAGGTACATGCCCTTGAAGGTACGTTTTGTTTGTGTATTATGTACCTAAGAGGTGCTTAATATGTATAAAAAATACTGGTGTCAGCTATCTGATACGCAAAGAAAATCTATGGCTAAGAAGCTAAAAACAACTACAGGGTACTTACGTTTGGTGATTACTGGACACAAAATCCCAGGGGCTGCACTAGCAAAAAACTTACATGACATAACTAATGGAGAGGTCGATAAACATCAACTGAGGCCAGATATTTTCTAACATCATATTAAATTTTTTAGGTCAAGGCTGACGATCAATATTCTGGATAAACAACCAGTAAGGAAGAACCATGCAACCCAGTTTAAAAAGCGTTATGCATAACGCGGTAGTCGCTTGGCGAAGTGACGCGACGAAAGAACAAATTGCGGAATACATTTCTCGTTTCTATCACAAGATGAAAATCTACGAGGAGGAAGACTGCCAAAGGGAACATCTTCTCAAAGTGCCGTCGGCTTTCAACAATCCAAACAACACTCAAAATTTATTTCGTTATGTCAGTAGAACAAGCACAGAGGCCAAAGCTAACGTGATGGATTTGTTGCCTGCAATTATTGCAGCTATGCCTAAAGCTAGGGCAACGGCTGCACTGAATCAGTTCTTAAACCCGCTTGGGTATTCAGTTGCGGCTATTGGCTCCAGTCAAACCATGGTGAACCGTGACCAACTACTCGCCGATTTTAGCAAAGAGTCATCTGAAGCACTCCGCTCGATACTCTTACTTGGTGAACATGCCACGTCTGACCAACTTCGTGATGCTTACCGAGAGCTACAAGAGAGCGCCGGCTCTCACGATCCGTTACTTAAATACTTAGAAACATTGATGGCGCAAAAAGGCTGACCACCTGAATGCATTTAATAACCACGCGAATTAACAAAACAAGAGAACTTTGTGCAATGAGTCTTTCTTATCAAAATTACCATGGCCAAATGCTGTGGATAGCAAACAACGGCAATTGTCGTTATGTGGTGTCGCGCAATAAAGCGAAGCAAATCCTACAAACCATGAAGGCGAGGGCGGTTAAATGATCGAATTTCTAGATAGGCCCATCGCTTTTCATCGGCCATTCGTCAAGTTGGGTATCGGCATTACGGGCGCATTAATGCTAAGCCAAGCGATTTATTGGAGCCGAAGAACCAATGCCTCCGGTTACTTCTATAAAACTCAGGCCGAGTGGGAAGATGAAACTGGAATGACACGGCGCGAGCTAGACACTGCACGAAAAAAACTGCGTGATTTAGGCATTCTTGAAGAGAAAAAACAGGGTGTTCCGTGCCGTATTTTTTACAAAATCAATGAGCCAAACTTGATTGCACAATTGCGCCATTCTAGTTTGGCGGAATGCGCCAAGCAGTGTAGTACAAATGCGCCAACCTGTGTTGCACAAAAGCGCCAAACTAAAACAGAGACTACACAGAGACTACCAGATACTACTAACAATAAAGATCATGTGTCGGTGGTTGAATCTTGCTTTGATCGGCTTTGGGCCGCATACCCAACCAAGAAATCGAAGAAGAATTCGTTAGCAAAATTCAAAAGTATCGTGACAGCGCAAAGTGAACCTCCGGAAGTGTTCACCGAGATGCTCTGTCGAGATGTAGAAACTCGTGTGGCCAATCGACAGTTTGGTTTCGATAAGCTGCACCTAACGACTTACTTGAATCAAGAACGATGGAACGACGACCATGAAAAGACTCGAACAAGCCAGGCTGCACCAAAAAATCGAGTCGAGCAATACAACGCAGAGTTGCTCGAACGATACGGACACACTGCCACATCGATTGGGCGACAAGGTAATTCTTTTGAACCTGGAAGATTGGATCCAAGTCAAATTTGTGGAGGCTTACGGGACGAAATGGCCGTATCAGGCACTACCATCGACTTGGACTCAAGCGATTACAACGATGTCGGTCAGTGAGATTCGTCGTGCAGTCAATCAGGCTTTGTTGGAAGGGGGGGTATGGCCACCAAGCTTGCCAGAGTTTGTGTCTATGGGACGTGAAGAGTTGGTTGATATTGACGAGGCATTTACTCGAATGCTGCGTTGTGAACCCAAGGGGGATATCGAGTACTGGACATCGCAAGAGGTGGGTTTTGTTTGTCGAGGCCTGCTAAGCGAACGTGAGGCTAGAGTGAAGTTCCGAAAAACGTTGAAGAAGTACGCAGATAAAGCCAAGGATGGCTCGCTCCCCTCAAGAAACGCGATGCGTTTGACCGATAAATCTAAGGTCAAACCACTTAATGAGATTGAGCGCCCTAATCCTAAGAAGTTTCGAAAGAACTCGGTATTTGCAAGGGTCGCAGCTCTAGGAGCGAGGGCATAATGCAAATTGAAAAGCTCTTGGCAAAGTTCAATGTAAAAGGGATCACCTACGACCTCTGTTCTGGCGGTAAGGGGGGACTTTCTCAGGATGAGCAGCTGGCAATCGTTGGTCTAGCCTGGAAGGAAGCACCAGTAGGTTTTTTGGTGTTATTCGTTGAATATTTGCAAGATAGACCTGCACTTAAAAAGCTTTACCAAACCACCTTACAGGAAGCCAACACGCTGATGGATGAATGGCGCGGTCCATATCCCGATAGAGCATTGGAAGCGTTAGTCAGGACAGCTATTGCAGAAGCGACCCAGCAGTTTGGCCAAGTCTGCCCTGAATGTAATGGTAGCGGTAAGTACATTGCGAAGAATCGAGCAAGAAGAACTTGCCCATGCTGTGATGGTGGCCGCATAGGCTGGACGCAAGAAACCCGCTTCGCTTACTTCTGCCAAACTTTACCAGTTACCTTCTCACGATTTAAGAAGTACGAGTCGATTCTAGGAAAATTGGTTAAATGCCTGGTAGATAAGCGCAGTGCAGCCGTTTTAGCATTGCAGGGGAGGTATGAGCAAGAGGAATGTGTGGCGAGAGTCGGGGGGATGGAGTGATGTAGGTTTGACCTACATCTACATCTTTAACTGGGAAAAAGGTTTGTTCTTACGGTAACTTTAAGGATTTCCCAGTGAAATAGTTAATTACATCGATCTTAAATTTTTGGGCGTATACACGACATGCTTTGTCATTTAAATCAACATAGACTGCGTTTTTTGCTTTTTTTAGCTCCCTCTCGATTTCGTTACCAAAACCTTTAAAAAAACGCTTATTAGAGTCTATAGCAACAACCCAGTTTCGTAAAAGCATACTTTGGTTATAGGCCGATAGAATCTCAAAAGTCACAAAGTTATAGTCTATATTGTTGTTCTGTTTAACTAACTCAATGTTAAAGTTATCTTTTCGATAAACAGTTCCATTAAATACAGGGGTTATTTTGAAAACTTCTTGATTTCCAACCCCATTAATATAAGGGTGAGCATGTTGAAACATTAATTTGTCAGATTTAAAACTACTGTTGCAAGCGTGCCCACTAGGGATCAAGTTTGATAAAGTAACAGCAAGGAACGGGAATTTTGATTGAGGATGAAAGTGGTCTAGTTGAGCTCTATGTCTACCATTTCTCCCTATGATAGTGTTGATCTCCTCTTTGTTGCAATAAAGGCAAATATCAATATTTAAATCTATTACAAGTTCATACCCGATATTATTTCTTAAGTTTTTGTAAGAAAAAATCTTTTCAAAGTTTTTTATCCAATCGGGAATGTTCACTTTCTCATCTTCTTGTAGGCGACTGGTTTCACTTTGTATATTGATTATTTTTTTTAATGTGTTTTTTATATGAGATACCTTCTCTGCATACCAAAGGTCAGAAGATAATTTTCTTGCCACTTCTGAGTTTGGTAATGTAGATGTTAGCTTGTATGCCCATTTTAATCTTAGTTTCTCATAGTGTTTTGAGTTTGCATGTGTCGCATCCGGCTCGACGTCCTCTTTAGATAAATTAATTTTATTAAAATGAAAGTAAGGGTAGTAATAATCTGCAATTTCGGGGAGTTTGAGATAAAAGTCATTTATTACATTTATTAGTTCATTAGCCGGGCAGTCTAAGAGGTAGTTAACATAGCTAGGGGTCAGAATTTTTAATAATTTCGACTTAACAGCAATAGGCATGCAGGCAAGTTCGGATGATAAAGTGCTATGAACTTTTTTCCTAACTATATGATCATATCTAGCCTGCATTACTTCACTAATTTTGAAGGGATATTTTATCATGATGAAAGATACTTCTTTATGTGTTCATTACCAATCTGAGATATCAGATATTTATCAAAGTCGTTTAAATTTCCTAACTCGTACTTTTTGAAAATTTTCTCAAGTGCTTCCTTAGAGTGTTGACCAAAAGTTGAATTTATGTGCATGCCATCAATAAAAAGCTCTGCTATATTGGTTCCAAAGCCTAAGGATCTTTTTATGACGGTTTTATATCTTTCTTCACCTAATTCATCAACTGATCTATCTAGATGTAAAGTGGTGATGTCATCGGGTAAAAAATCACTTATTATTATTGGTGAGTGAGAACTTAATATGATTTGAATGTTAGTGCTTAATTTGTGTTTATTAATGACTTCTATTAGCTCATATAAAAATTTTCGCTGCCATTCTGGATGTAAGTAAAGGTCAGCTTCATCTATTACAAGTATGGTGTTAGTTTCATTGTTTTCATTGTTTTCATTGTTTTCATTGTTTTCATTTTTGTTATTGCTATTTTTTATATAGTCATGCAGCTCAGCAAAGATGTTTGTTTTAGCTAGCTCTCCTGAGCTTATGCCATCTAATCCGATTTTAATAAATGAAGAAACCTGTTCTGGAATTTTTTTAACAGCAGAATTGAGTTCTTTGAAAGAAGAATAGTTAGATATTGATATTGAATTTTTTTTATCTGAATCATTAATTTTTATATAATTCGTTTTTTCTACTAGCTTCGCAAGTTCGTTACATATCTCACTTATAGATACATCTACTTTTTTTAAATCTATCGGTTCAGGTAAGGATATTCTCCTATCTATTTTTTGAAAGCTATTAAACAAGACCTTATGAAAAACAATTTTATCATAGTTTAATTCTTGATTGGTTTCACGTAAGTATTCTTCAATTACGATACAAAAATAACTTATGTGTGAACTGATTTTTAGATTGGTATTCTTGATTACATAATGGGTGATGGGTATTAAGAGATAGTTAAATAGAAAGTTGCAGTTTTTTAATACGTTAGGGCTTGATAGTGTTGTGTTCGCTTTCCATTGCTCTATTATTTTCATATCATAGGCGTTGCGTGGAAAATCGACTTTATTAGTCATGGGTTCAAAAGATACTTCAGAACCGTGTTCTATGAATTGAATTTCTTCAGTAGGTTTCTTTAAAATACCAAAAATTGGCGGAAAGTTGGCAGTCATCGTGTAGCCAGCATTGCTGTTTATCATGTTGCTTTCTTTACTGAAACTAATAATTTTGTCAAAGTGTTCTGATTTTTTATTACCAGTATTGAATCGAGATATGGAGTGATTGTGAATATGGGGAGATCTTGTCTTCTCCTTCACTTTAAGTAAGTTATCAATCCCTGATAAATTGTTTATTTTCAATAGGCTAACGTTATGATCTTTTACTAATTTTTTTGCTGTTACTTCTGTATCAACGCCTTCTGACTGGCATTTTTCTATGATTTTATAAGGATCTGAAACCTTAAATTTTTTCTCATTTTCATCATAAAAAACAACAAAGCCTAGAGGCTCTTTTAAGGCCACAAACGATTCAAGGAAGTCTAGTATTGTCGTTTTTCCCACTCCATTTGCTCCGATAATCGCGGAGCAGAATATGTCGCGATAGTATTTAGATGTGTCTTCACGTTTGGAAAGAGTAAGGATTTTATCTTCGTTAAACTGACAATTAAAGCTTCCGTTCAAAGGTACTAAAAGGTCTGACAGGTCTTTAAAATAAGATATATATATACAAGCTAGTTTCATATTGATACGTTATTAATGCTAGATACGTAAATGATATCATATGAAAGCTTCAATGTTATAAGGTGGATTATGATTATTTTTTATTGCAATTCACATAATGAAGTGGCAATATTTCCATATTAGAAAACCTCGCCCACTCGGCGGGGTTTTTTCGTTTCTACCGTTTATAACTGACAAAGCACCCCTTTCCATTGTGAAAGCCGGGTGCTTTTTTGTGAGCGCAATATGCAAGAGAAAATCAGTTCTTTCGTTTCATACGTGAGTGCTCTGGCCTATGCAGGCTTTGGTGCATTGACTTTGCAAGATTGGGTCAGCGTAATTGGTTTGGTTTTTGTGATAGTGACTTATTTTACTAACCGGTATTACAAAAAAAAGATCGTAGAGATAATCAAAGCGAATCCAGAAAAAGCGGTGAAAGTTTATGCGAAGCGCGATCTCTAAGGGGGTGTGTTCAGTCGCTGTCGTGCTCGCGCTTGCTTTTAACTTAATTTCGGACTTGCGAACTAGCCAACAAGGCTTAAGCCATATTGCCAATTTCGAAGGGTGTCGAACTCAAGCTTACCGATGCAGCGCTAAAGTTTGGACTCATGGCCTCGGCCATACCCAAGGTGTCAAGCAAGGCGATACTGTGACCCAAGAGCAAATTGCCCGTAATTTCATCGCTGATGTGAAAATTGCCGAAAATTCAGTAAACAAGTATCTAACAGGCGACGTGACACAAGCTCAATTTGATGTCCTGGTGAGCTTTGTGTTCAACCTTGGCGTTGGCAACTTTAAACGTTCCACCGTGCTTAAGTTATTTAACCAAAACCAACCCTTAAAAGCGTGCCTCGAGTTTTCACGTTGGGTCTATGTTAACGGCAAAAACTGCAGGGACCCTGATAGTCAATGTTCAGGGATCGTGAAACGTCGCGAATTAGAACAACAAGCTTGTTTGAACGGCTGGTAATAAGGGAGGCTTTATGAACTTCTCTATCAAAAATGCTTTGTTGATAGGTTTGGTTATTTTGTTGCTTGGTAGCTTCGTTTTCTCTGCGTACCTACTTGATTTAACCAAAGTGCAGGCAAAGCGCTACGGTGAGCTTCAGGGGCAGTTTCAAGACTCATTGAACAAAAATAAATCACTTTCTATCACCGTTGAAACCTTAAGCGATGAAGTTCGGCAAGCGCAACGGGCCGCTGATGTTTTGCTGCTAGCTAAGGCCGAACGGAATGCTGAAACGATTCGCACAGTGACCCAAATAAAAGAGGTACTTGTTCATGAAAAATGTGCAGATGTGCCTATTCCTGATGCTTCTGAGTGGTTGTACTACGACTGAGGTCATCACTGAATACCAAGACCGGTTGGTTCTTCCTCCGGCGGTGTATCTGACTTCTTGCACACAGCCTTTTACTTCTCCGCCTAAAACCTACGGTGAAGCGGTAGAGCGCGACCCGGTGTGGTTAGAAGCTTGGCGCAATTGCGCTGACCAAATCGAGCATTTACGTGGTTTTTATGGCTACGAGAGTGCGATAACAAATATGGGCGAATAACACTGACTACTTGGGTGGTCGTCATCCGTTATTGTCCGTAATTCATTTCTTACGAGAGCGTGACACACGGAGAGGCGAGACTCATTCAGAGGGCTTTCAATGAACAATGAAAAACGACTTTGGAATTTGACCGAGTTGGAAGCGTTCGATTATCACCGCTCTACGATCCGAAAAAAGCTTAAGTCTGCAGGCATTGAGCCAATCGCCTACAAAGGCAATATCCCTCTTTACGATGTGGTTCAAGTGGCCCCGTATTTATGTAAAGCAATGATTAAAGAAAGTGATGCTCCGGATTTAATGGGTTTTAAAACGGCCGCAGAGCTCAGGGCTTATATCCAGTCGGAACGTGAAAAATTGGCGCTTTTGAACGAGACCGGTGAATGTGTGGATAAAGCTGACTATGAGCTTGAAATCGGCACTTGCCTTGCCAGTGTGAAGAGTTTTAAAGAGAAAGTGATCACTCGTGTTGAGTCTGCGATAACCAGTGCCACCCCGCAAGAGCTTGAATATTTGGACAAATTATTGAATTTCGATTTGAAGGCAATTGCAGATGAGCTTGAAAACGTTTGATCCCCGTTTAGGTGTTCAGTTTGCGGATGCCGCAGAAATAAGAAGAAAGTTGGCTTATTTGTGTCGACCTGTCGATAAAAGTCCTGTTCTTGCCGCTGATGAGGGTTTGTGGATTTCCGATGGGACGGATGTGACGAAGTTCTTATCGAGTCAAGTTCCTTACATTCGAGAACCGATGGAGTGTTTATCGCGCCGTATTTACGAAGCGGTGATTTTAATGGGACCAGCACGGTCAGGTAAAACTAAAGGGTTGGTTGAAGGGTGGATTAATTACACAGTAACGCAAGCCCCTGGCGATATGTTGTTGATCTACTCAACAAAAAAGAAAGCAGAGAGTATGTCTAAAAAGGATCTTGCTCGTTGTTTTGCTGCGACGGAAGAGATTAACAAGCTACGAACAGGGCGGAAATCCGACGATACGCTAACGTTTAAGCACTTTCTTAATGGGATGAATTTGAGTTTGGACTCTGCGACCGAAAGCAGTTTATCTGCCGAAACGTTTCGTTACGCCGGTTGTTCGGATTACGATCGGGCCGATGATGGAGTAGGGCAAGAAGGGAGCAAATTTCAGCTGATGCTTAAGCGGATTCAGAATGCGAAGTCTTCTGGGATGGCGATGGCAGAAAGTTCACCAGGGCGTCTCGTTCGCCAACCTAAGTCACCGGCAGAGCTCGGCCCTCATGAAGCCCAGCCGTGTGGGGGAATCGCTCAGCTCTACAATCAAGGTGATCGTCGGCGTTTCTATTGGCAGTGTGATGATTGTGGTTTTTGGTTCCTTCCTGATTTTGAAACTTTGCATTGGGAAGAAAAGTATTCAGATCCTCAAGATGTGGCCAAGTCTACTTATTGTCAATGTCCACGTTGTTTGCACCGTATTGATGAACACCAAAAACAAGAAAAAAGTTTAGCGGCCCGTTGGTTTCGTGAAGGGGCGATTGACTCGTTTGGTGAAGAGGTCACGGATGAAGACAAAATACGCCAGTCTAAATGGGCGTCGTTTGGGTTTGAAGGTGTCGTAGCGGCCTACCAGAGTTGGGAGAACTTAGTTTATCGTTATCTCACGGCTCAAACCCTGTATGAAGATTGCGGTGATGAAGATTCTTTGATGTCTTTTTATAACATTGATGTTGGCCGTCCTTATATCTTACAAACCGAAGGAAAAGACATTGGTGCTCATGAGCTGATGGAAAAAGCCAAAGGTAATCCTTATTTGCGTGGTGTGGTGCCTGTTGGTGGTCGCTTCTTGATCATGAGTATTGATGTTCAAGGTGGTAAATCCAATGCTCGGTTTGTGGTTCAAGCTCAAGTGTTTGGCGAAGGTCTGCAGCGTTGGGTGATCGACCGCTTTGAAATTTTAACGACACCACATCGAAATGGTGATCGTATTAACCCTGCCATTTACGCGGAAGATTGGGATCTACTCATCGATCAGGTGATCAAGAAAACATACCCCGTTGCCGATGGCAGTGGACGAGTCATGAAACCGATATTAACACTGTGTGATTCTGGTGGTTCGGCTTCTGAAAAAGACGGTAAGAAAACCTCAGTGACCGATTTTGCTTACCAGTTTTATAACCGCCTTAAAACGAAAGGGTTGTCCCACTTGTTTCGACTTGTGAAAGGGGGCAGCAACAAAGACATGGATTCACTGATTAAAGAATCTTACCCAGATAAGCGCAGCAAACTGGCGCATGGTGAGATCCCTTTATTACTGCTGCACACCAATCGACTAAAAAACCGTGTGGTGGCCAGCTATTCCCGTGAAGAATTTGGCTCTCGGTATTTCCATTTGCCCGCATGGGCGGAAAGAGAGTGGTTTGATGAACTGACGGCGGAATTCATCGATGAAAAAGGCCAATGGATTTGCCCTGATAAGACGCGTAACGAAAGTTTTGATTTATGTGCATATGCCGAAGCGGGGATGCACTTTCTTGGTGGTGATGACATCCATTGGGAAAGCGCACCACCTTGGGCGTCTGAATGGCAGATTAACCCGAATGTGATTGATGCTGACTTACAGCCTGTTTTCGAGCGCAAGCCTAAGAAACGTTATAACCACTCAAGAGGTATTTTCGGATGAGTTCAGTGATACCAATCAATCAAGAGCGTTTGCAGTGGTACCTCGAAGCCGAACAGAAAATATTACAGCAACAGTCTGTTAAGACGGCAGAAGATGAAGAGTTAACCTTGGCGAGTTTAGCGACGGTGCGTAAAGAGATAGAGCGTTTGCAGCGCATTATCGCTCTGCAAGCTCAAGGGGGACGACGCTCTATGATACGGAGAAATTATCTTGAGTAGCCAAAACTTGCTCGACAAACTCGTGGCCGTATTCAGTCCTCGGAAAGGCTTGGAACGTGCTTACGACAGACGGCTTTTGAATAAATACAACGCAGCGCTCCCTCGAAATCCGCACACCAAAAAGACAAATAAACAATCGAAAGGTGATTCAAATTCGTTGAACAAAGGCGCGAAAGCGGTGTATCAACGTGCAAGGCACATGGATGAAAACAACCCGTTTGTCACGGCCATTTTGGATGAGCTTTGCGCCAATGTGATTGGTCCGAACGGCATCATGGTCGAGCCTCAGCCACTGAACCATAACGGTGAGGTTCATATTGAATGTGCTCAGGCGATCATGATCTGGTGGGAGAACTTTTCTTTAAATCAAAACATCGATGCTGAACATTCTCGCGCGGAAACTGAGTGGCTTGCGGGTCGAACATGGTTTCGTGATGGCGAAGTGTTTTGCCGAATGTTCATGGGTAAGCACAGTGATTTGAGCTACCCAACAGAGACGCCCTTTGCGGTGCAGCCCTTTGAGCCTGATTTTATTCCTTCGCATATAACGGAAGCTGAAGGGGGACTGTTTGAAGGGATCAAGCGAAATAAGCTCGGCCAAGCGATCAGCTATTTGATTCAGAGAGACTCAAGAGGGTTTGAGTTTGTTGATGTCGATGCGCAGTTTGTCTGTCATTTAAAGTTCACACGGCGCTTTCATCAAAACCGTGGTATTTCCCTTTTGCATTCCATTTTGGATTTAGTCGATGACATCGAAGATTACGACCAATCTGAGCGTATTAGCGCCCAGATAGCGAGTCGTTTTGCCTATTACATAAAACGAGATCCGACATTGAATTCAAATACATCGGACGCGTTCGATCGCGGTGGTGATTTGTTTTTAGGTATGGGGAATTCGTTTGAACTGGCACCCGGTGAAGATGCAGGGGTGGTGGAGAACAATCGAAAAGAAACCATGAGCAGTCCTTTTCGAAATGCTCAGCTGCGACTGGCTAGTGGGGGCGCAGGAGTGAATAACTCTAGTGTTACCCGAGACTACAGTAACGGCAGTTATTCCGCTCAGCGCCAAGAGTTAATTGATTCGTTCAGTCGCTATCGAGTGCTGCAGCGAAAGTTTGTTTTAGGTTGGACTCGTCCACAGTATCGACATGCTTTGCAAATGGCGATGCTTGCCGGTGAAGTCAAAATCCCTGCCGACGTTGACCGAAAGTCCATTTTGAATGCCATTTATCAAGCGCCAGTGATGCCATGGATTGATCCTAGCAAAGAAATGGTAGGCGTAGAGAAAGGGACGCGTTTGGGGCTGTATTCGTTAAGTCATGCACAGCGTGAACGTAACATTAACCCTTTATCTACTCGCCGTGAAATTCAGTCGGAGCGACAACAAATGAATGATATGCACATCGTGAGTACGTCGGACCCTGCTCATGCGGTGAAGCTCAACAATCAAAAAGAAGAGGCACAGAATGCCAAAGTCAAAGAATAGCTGGTACACGCTTAAGAACGAAGCCGATGTGATTAAGATTTGGGTGCATGGAGACATCAGTGCTTGGGATATTGATGCAATGGAAATCATTGCGGCGTTGCAAGTGGCCAACAATAAAGAGGTTGAATTGCGAATGCTCAGTGGTGGGGGCAGCGTTTACCAAGGCCTAGCAATGTATAACGCGATTAAGGCTCATAAAGGGAAGGTGGTCGGTATTGTTGATGGGATGGCCGCGAGTATTGCCACTTATGTCCTACTCGCGTGTGACACCATTCGGATGCCTGAAAACGCCATGTTAATGATTCATGACCCGGCGATTGGGGCGTGGGGCGGTGAGAAGGAAATCAACTCAGCACTTCAACAGTTGCAAGCGGCGACCAAGACCATTTCCGAAGCGTACGCTGAAAAAGCGGGTCAACCTCTTGAAGAGGTACTGACCGCCATGGAGAAAGAAACGTGGTTCACAGCGCAAGCCGCTAAAGATTGGGGGCTTGTCGATGAGGTGGTTGAAGCGGTCGACCTCAGTAACGCATTACAGAGCTTCGATGAATCTGATTTTAAGAATTTCAAACAAGCGCCAAGTGAGCTGATGAATTCGCTAACGCGACAACCCAATGAACCGACACCTTTGGCAGCGTCTGCTCAGCCAAATGAACCTCAAATAAACAAACCCAAGCAGGTAAGCGACATGCCGACACCAAATGAAGAATTACAAAACGCTGTAAAAGCAGAGAACCAACGCCAAGCAGATATTCGTGCGTTGTGCGCTCAACATAAAGTCAGCGAGGCATTAACCAATGAAATGCTGACTGACTTATCGTGCTCAGTGGGACAGGCATCCACTAAGATTTTAGACCGTATTGGTAGCCACTCAGCGGCAGGTCAACAAGAGCCTGAAGCGAATTTGACGGCTACGCACATGAGACTTGGCAACGGTAACCATGTCAAAGACGAACTGCAAAATGCGTTGAATGCACGTTGTGGTGTTGCGGATTTAGAAAAAGACAACGCGTTCGGTCATGAGTCATTACTGAATATGGCACGTGCTTGCCTCGATGTGAATGCTCGAAGCGCCATTACCAAGAATGAATTGGTGAACCGAGCGTTTAACTCCGGTGATTTTGGCGACATCATCACCGAAGGTATTCGAACTGTGATGCGCGATGAAGCGCAAGCAAGAGCCCCGATGTGGCGTGAACTGGCTAACGTGGAGAACCTGACGGATTTTCGTGAAACTGAGCTAGTGATGGTTAATGACGCGCCGGACTTGATGAAAATATCGGAAGATGGCGAGTACAAAGCGGCGGTCTTAAAAGGCAGCGGTGAGCGCATTCAGCTTGCGACCTTTGGTCGTGAAATCCAGTTCACTCGTCATGCCATCATTAATGACGAAATTGGTTTAGTGGCGAAGGTGCCTCGTAAATTCATGCAGTCCGGTTATCGTTTGTCAGACAAGCTGATGTTTAACGCTATCCTCGCAGGCAAGATGGCCGATGGTGGCAATGTCTTTAAAGCGGGCAAAGACAAAGGCTGGGGTAACTTCATCAATGACATTCCAGCAGGCGATTACGCGGCGATGATTATGGCTCTGCATAAGGTCTTTGCGACGGCAACCACCATCCCACTAGATGGTGAAGCGGGTCAAGGCGATGCGTTAGATCTTCGTGGTGAGCTCCTGATTGCGAGTCCAGATCATGCTTCAATGTTTGAAGCGGTTTTGAACACCGCGAGCAAACCGGATGCCTTTAACCCAGCCTATAAAAAATTCGGCAAGGTGATTGAAACTGCGCGTTTAAGCGAGGTGAATGGCGCTCTGGCGCTGACAGGTAAAGATTTTGATACCGTAGTGATGGGTTTCTTAGATGGCCAGCAAGACCCATGGTTAGAAACGGGCGACGGTTGGAGCAGCGATGGTGCTAAGTTCCGTATTACTTACGACTTGATGTCGAAGGTATTAGACCGCCGTGGTATTGCCCAAGCGACCTTTAAGTAAAGCTTGGAAGAACAGTTTGATTTGATTTACAGGGTGAGCATGGCTTGCCCTTTTTTAATGGTGACAATATGCGTTTAAGCGATGGGAAAAAGATTGTGGCGACCGTGCCTACGGGTGGTTTTAAGAAAGATGTACCTTGTCTACTTGGAGCTTTATTAGTCGTTCCCAACTTTACGGCAGCAGCTGGTGATACGGCGGTGTGCTATACACAAGGTCATTTTGATGGTCCGATTAAAGTCGGTGATAGCGTGAGCTTTGCATCCGAAGCTGCTTACTTTAAAAACGGTGAGTTTACCAAGACAAAGCCCACTACATCGGGGGACGTGTCTCAACCGGTTGGGGTGTTCATTGATGGTGGGGTGCTTCTGACTGGCGGCGTACTCACTGAGTTTGTGACTTAACGACTCGTGATGAGTGAGTTTGAATCGGCTCGGCGTCTTATTCTTCAATCTATCCAAAGCTGTTTTGGTCGTTCTCTTTTTGTGATGACACCACAAGGGAAGCAGATTGAAGTGATCGGATACATCCGAAGTCACGAGAAGGGCGTGAATCAAGTGCATTTACTGGCTACGGATTCTGAGCTCCCTGAAAGCTGTACTTTGCTTTATCGTGATAAACGGTACCGGTTAGTTTTTGATACAGCGGCTAAAAGCCCCAACGGCACTAGTCAGATTATGAGGGAATATGTCCTGGTATTAGATACCCAAGGTGCGCAGCATGAGTGGTCTGAATTTTAGTCGTTCCCAATTGCTTTTAGATACTGAGTTTATTCGTCGTTATGAAGCGTTTGAAGAAGAAATTCCGAAAGCAGTACTTCGAGCGGCTTCGCTCACCTCTCGATGGTTACGAGGAGTATCGATGGCAGAGCTTGGCTATGAGCTCAGTATTGATAACAAAGCGCTGCGTTCGCGATTTCGAGTGTACAAAAACGGTCGTGTGTCGAAGCTGTGGATTGGTGTGCGTGACATTGGTGTTCACCGATTGGGTAAGCCCGTTCAAAACCGCTTAGGTGTCCGAGTGGGTGAGCATTTTTTTGCTGGCGCGTTTATTTCTCCGATGGATAGCGATGAACTCTTGGTATGGCGAAGGCGCGGTAAGTCGAGATCTCCCATAGAAAGAGTCGAAATCGATATTGCGGATGATGTTGATTCGATTGTTGAGAACTACTTACCCGATATTAATCGTAAATTTGAGGCGTTTTTTCATCGTGAATTCAAACACGTTCTTTCGCTCGCCGCGTGAGTGGGTCTTATTGGTGCTCAATCACTTAGAGCAGCGGCTTACGCTTAAGGTCGATACTGTTTATCGACGCCAAGCGGTTGAGTTGGCCAACACCACCATCAGTTATCACATTGGCGAGGCCGAGCCGGTTAATGAATATGCCAACGACGGGCGTCATCTTCATGACATTGAATTAAGGTTCTTGGTTGAAGTACCTATATCCATGGATGGGTTTGATTTGGAAGCGTTGGACGCTTCAACGCGTGTAGAGCGAGAATTGCTGAATCAACAATTTGGTGCGTCGAGCGATTTAGACGGTGCGGTAGTGGTGTCTAATCTTCCTAGCAAATTTGATCCAAAAAATGGGGTGTTTGCACGAACCGTGACGATGAAGCAGCGTATTCGATTAGGCCCAGTAGAAGAGAGCTGGCATTACATTGATGGGGGCTCCCACCATGCTAACCAAGCTGATGAAACATGTGAGCGCATTAGAGAAGAAGGTTCTTGAATTACATGAAGAGTTAGAAGAGAACAATCGCGCTTCAGCCAATCTACTGCGCCTAGGTGTTGTTGTGAAAGCAGAGGCTAACACCGTCGATATTCAGACAGGGGATAATCTTGTAAAGAGGATCCCTTTTTTTGTGCTTGCGGCAGGAAGGGTCAGCCATTATCGGCGCCCTTCAGTTAACGAGCAGTGTTTGCTGATGAATTTGGGAAGCGGTGACAACTTAAACAATGCCGTGGCGTTAATGGGATTACCTTCTACTCACTTTCAAAGCCCAACAGTCAAAGAGAACGAGGTGATGACCGATTACGGTAACGGCATGTCAGAGCTTTATAACCTCGATAACGGCTCTCTTATTTGCCGGTATCCAGGCGGCATGAAGATCTATGGTGATACTTGGCAGGATGGGAATTATCAAGCTACGGGAGAGGTCGCCGATCATACTCGTTCGATGCAAGCTGACCGAGAGATTTATAACGAACACGATCATCCAGGCATACTTCCTGGTCCTGCGAAAACCAAGCCAACGGAGCAACAACAATGATTGGTATTGATCCCAAAACAGGACAAACCGTAACTGGTGCCAGTGCCTTGAGCTGTCGCTTTGCAAAGGTACTAACGACAGAAGTCAGTTCACGAGTAAAACGCCGAGGCGTTGGTAATCGAGCGGTTTCGCGTTTGGGAAAGCAGCAGACACCCACCGAAGCCATGATAGTTCAAAATCTAACGTTAGAGGCTTTATCCAATCCATTGAATGGGTTAACGGATTATCAAGGCATTCAGTGCCAAGCCATCCCACACTTGAATGGATTCAGAGTGAAAGTCTCGGGAACATGGCGCGGTGAACCTCTGCAATTGAGTGGGGCATTATGAGCAATAAACCTCAAGCTTTCAGGGAGCCTAACTTTGAATCTCTGCTGCATGAATACATCAATTTTGCGGTGGAATATTGCGCTCAGCGAGATGAAGATAAAGCGAAACAATTACGCGAGGCCTTTAATAATCAAGGTGAGCTGCTCGCTCAGGTGACACAAGCGTTTGTCTTAAAACGAACCGCTGAAATACGAGAGCAGAATCATCAAGCTTTGCAGATGTTTCGTAAGTACGTGACCGATACCGAAATGGTGGATCTGTTGGCGTTGCAATACAGTTTAAAGCGTCAGGTCATAGAAGCCGGTGATGATACTGTTTTTCCCGCAAAGCCTGCGGTCATGGAGTCTAATGAAAGTTTGCTTCAGCGTTTTGATTTGGCGCCTTTCCAGTTTCATACCACTGGCACTCGGCTTGGTTATCGTTTTCATGCCATGACTTTAGAAGAGCGGCCAACCATTACGGTGAACTCTGAAAAAGATGCTCTGGTGATGCGTTATGAGTTTCCTGAAACATCCTTACCTAACCCTATCAAAGATGCGCAAGCCAGGATGCTTGAACCTAATTCAGGCAAAGTTTGTGTGGCGTTATTAAGCCGCACATCACTCAATGGTGTTCCAAGTTCGGCCTTGCTTGAAAGAGCAAGACAATACTTAAACCGCGATGACATCGCGCAAGAGTCGGATGAGATCACGGTAAAAGCGGCAACGCCTAAACCTTATCAAATTGAAGTGACGCTTTTTACAGGAGCGGATCCCAACAATGAGGTCGACAAAGCGTCGGCGGTCGTTGTGGCTTGGCAGTTTGCCGAAAAAGCACAAAGGCTTGGCGGCATTATTGACCGGGAAGAAGTGGCCCATATTTTTTATGAGCTGGGTGCGAAACGGGCCAAGGTTCAAGCACCGGCGGTTGATGTGGTGTGCGCTTGGGATGAAGCGCCACATTGTACGGAGGTGATGGTGAATGTCCGATCTGAATAAGGCGTTTCTATCGGTCCAGCCCAATAATGCTTCTCTTATTGAAGAGGCTTTGGAGTTTGCTTGGACAGAACTTATTCAATCCACTTTTTGTCCGTATCCCAACCTTAAACAACCCTTATTGACGGATAAAACCTTTGTGGCTTTGCTTGCGGGTGAGCGAGGTGTAACGGATTGGCAGCCAAAAGACACGCTAGAAAGTCAACGTAAAACGGTGGATAAGGCGTTTGATATTCATCGAAAAGCAGGAACGCGATTTGGTTTGTCTATTGCATTGGATGCGATTGATTGTGATGTGGAAGTGACACCTTGGCATCAAATGCAACCAATACACGCGCCGTATCATATTGAATGTATCGCATGGCAACGAAACCAGCCGCTTGATAAGTCGGCGATAACCCGAGTCTTAAGTCGCATTGAGAGTACTAAGTCTGAGCGAGACACGGTTGATTTCATTATGGCGCTTGGTATTGATTCTGGGTTTGAATTTTCAGCCGTGAAGCAAAATAGCGTCATTGCGAAAGACGATCACTGCAGCGGTAACATTAAAGCCTCATCAGGCTTTGCTCCTCTGTATTGGTGCGCAGCCACACGCCTAATTTTTACAACTGATTTTGAATTTGGAGCAGTAGCATGAGTTATGTTGTGCAATACACCGATGCGGGGCTCGCTGAGCTTATTAGCGCTCGTCACCAAGGGCTAAAAGGAGCAATTAAATACATTGCCGTGGGTGATCGTAGTTATACACCGACGACAGATCAAAATGCGTTGAAAAACGAACTTCAACGCGAAGTCATTTTGGACTGGGAGGAGCTCAGCCCAACACAGTTGAGAATGGGCGCCGTCTTCAAAGGCAGTCAAGAATATGAAGTTCGTGAAGTGGGGTTCTTTTTAGAATCCGGTACTTTGTTGGCGGTGTATTCCGCCCCGAGGACATTACTGACATACAAATCGGCGAATTCGAGTTGGTTACAGAGGTTCACACTGGATGTGTCTCCACTGCCGAGCAGCAGCGTGACAATCGAGGTCGGGACCGAGAATGTCAATTTACTGATGTCTGAAGAGGTGTTGACTGCTGCTATCGCAACGATCTCTTTAGGAACAACACAAATTAAAATAGCTCATCAGCATTTGTTGCTTAGTGAGCGGCTAAGAACGGAGCTGGGTTAATGGGTATTGAACAAAAGATTACAGATTTACAGCGAATTTCTGCAGAGCAGACAGCAGCTTCACAAGCGTTGTCGCAAGAAGTTGCAGGGATAATGGGGGAGATTGATCAAAAAGTTATTGAAGCCAAAGATAGCTTTGATCGTTGGCGTGGTGAAGTTCAAGCAAAAGACATCAATGGCCAAAGTGACTATAAGTCGGTGATTGATTTAACGGGGTTGAGTACCGACTATTTTTATCCAGTCTGGTGGAGAATGCCAGGTAATGAAGAGGGAGGATCACGAATCACTATTTCAAGAGGGCATTCGGAAGACCGAGATCTGGCTCCTTTCGGGCAAAGGATTTTTATTGCAGGGTTAAATCTGCAAATAGAAGGCGTGGGATGTCAATTTCATGGGGATGCAAATTACCTGGCAATCAAACGACTTTCTCAAACTTACCGAAAAACTGTCCGAGCCGTTCAGTTTGGCATGAAATGTATTGCTCGCCCCGTTAGTAATACTAGGCCTTTATATGCAGGGTTTACCCCCGGGGATGTCGTATCCCATGGTCAACGAAGTGGGTGCTACCTAAGAGGCGGGCTGACTTATCACGTAAGAAAAAGTTTCAATAATCAGCTGTGGTATAGCCGAGAAGCTGAGGAGGTGTCAGCAGGAATATATGCGCCTGCAAATTTTGAAATTGAATGGAAAGTTAAGGCGTATCATATCGATGACCCATTTCTTGGCCCTGACTATGGAGAGCGTCGTCTAGCTTATGCGTTAGATTACGATAAACGTTATGCAAGAAAAGACTGAGGGCGACATGAGTTACTATATCAAAGAGTTGGCTTATTCTAATGGAGAGACACTTTACAATGTGCCGGCAGAACTTGGAATTTTGATTGACATGGGTTTTAGTGAAGCTCGAGCTTCTGAGATTTGCCTAGAGGCTGAACATGAGGCTCTATGGGAGCTGATTCGAGCAGAGCGTCATTCAAAGCTCACGGAGACGGATTTTACTCAAGTGGGTGATGCTCCAATTACAGAAGAAAAGAAGCTTGCGTTTGCAGCGTACCGTCAAGCGCTTCGCGATTTACCCCAAAACTTTTCCAATCCAAATGACGTCATTTGGCCAGAAAAGCCAACCCAATAAACCGCTTCTAATAAGGCGGTTTTTTTGTATCTAGACAAAGCCCTTTGCAGCAATGTGAAGGGCTTTTTTATTGGAGCGTTTCTTTGTGCAGAAATCAAAAGTAAAAACACTGGAATACCCGATCATCAAAGAGTTTCGATTGAATGGTCGTTGGGTGTCTCCAAATGAAAAAACTATTCATCTTTTGCCTCAACAAACGGCCTTCCTTATCCAAAATGGGAAATTAGGGCCAGCGATTGAAGTCAAGGTGTCGTCTAAATCCACGGAAAAAGAGGGCAAGTAATGCTCACGCCAATCCAAGATTTTGAACTCAATGGGGTAGAAGTTAACACCATTGAGCCTCAACCAAGCATGGGACCACTTGCATTGCAGGTGGTTCATTTAATTGGTACTGCGCCAAATAAGAATACGGGCTTGAGTTATAACGAGCCAACGCGTTTATGGAATTACAGTCATGCGATGTTATCGCTTGATAGCGTTGGGACCAGGCAAGGCACATTGCCTAATGTGGTTCGCTACTTACTTGAATACGTTAAGTGCATTGTGTACGTAACGATTGTAGAAGCCAATACGGACGCATCCGTGACTGAAGCAAATATCATCGGCGGGGTAAACAGTTCTACAGGAGCGATCACCGGCCTTGAAACCGTTAAGGCGTGCGCTGAAACGCCAACCATCATTGCGGCGCCAGGGTTTAACTCGAAAGCCGTGGGTCAAAAGCTTGCGCTTATTGGTCGCGATGTTCGCTGTCGTCCGGTTCTTGATGGTCCGAATACGAATGATATGGAAGCTGCAGAGTTTGCCGCTGAATTTGGCTCGGAAGGGACAGGACAAGATAAGCTGTCGATTATCGACCCATGGTTTTTGAAAACCTATGACGGTGTGCAATCTCTTATGCCTGCTTCTATTGCTTTGGTGGCAGCGATGGCCTCGGTTGAAGGTTGGGAGAGTCCGCAAAATCGAGGGGTACTTTGTGATGAAACTGCTCGTAATGTGTCCTACAAAATCAACGATAAAACCACTCAAGCCAATTTCCTGAATAAGCATGGTGTGGTGACGATTGCTCGCACACGAATGGGGGGAATGTCTATCATTGGTAACCGCTCTAATACCGGGCGCTTTCTCTCTCATGTCGGTTTGGAAGATTTGATGGCGCGTAAGCTGGAAGAAACCAGCCAACCGCTGATGGGTAAGCAGCTTACCGAAGAGTTCATGGATCAAGCAGTTGACCGTCTAATGAACTGGGGCCAAAACTTGGTGGCTCAGGGCGTTCTCCCAGTATTCGAAGCATTCCTGCACCCAAGCAAAAACAACTTAGAGAATTATACCTCTGGACGTTGGTACTTGTGTGTTAACTATGGTCGCTATGCTCCGAATGAGCACATGGTCTATGAAATGAGTGTAGACAACGGGCTTATCGAAGCGTGGCTAGAGGAGGTCGTCAATGGCTGATCGTATTCGCATGCGACTCTCGGCGCAGATTGAATCTGTGCCGCTGATGAACGAAATCGTGGAGTTCACTCCGGTTGATATTAAAACCAAGACGGTGTCCAACGAGGGCTCGTTTGTCGAGTCTGAAGATGTCGTGGGCTTTGAGCCGCTTAAGTGGACGCTTAAAGTACGTGGTGATCACCAAAAAATCCAAAACGCACTTGGCCGCTTCTTTATGGATAACGCTCAAATTAACGTGACGGAAAAAGGCAAAGGCACCGATCAGGCTAAGTACCAAGAGGTTTACTCGATGTACGGGCCAATCACCAACATCAAAAAAGATGCAGTGAAGATGGGCGAAAAGCCAACCGTAACCATTGAAGGTACCTGTAAAGCATACAAACTCACCGATACGGGTACTGTCATTCACGACATTAATGTCGATACGGGCAAGACCGTCGTTGGCGGTGTGGATTTGATGGGGACAGCGGGTATTAGTTAGGAGAGGTGTTGATACACCTCGACCAGTGGCAGGGGGAATGGTTAAGGACTCAGCAAGCGAAAGAGATCGTTGGAGAAGTGAGCGATATGCAGATCTGCACATCGCCTTCTCACTAACCTTACCCAATAAAAACCTAAGCCACCCAAATTGGGTGGCTTTTTTTATGGAAAAAATTCATGAAAAATCAAAGCAAACTGACTTTTTTCTCGCGTGAAAGCGTGACCCTTAAAACGATCCCTGTTGCGCAGTTCCGTAAGCTGCCACACATCGAAGCCGAACAAGAACTCACGGCTAAACAGCTCTTCGAACAACGTAAAGCCGTGATTATGGCGTGCAGTGATGTGACCAAAGAAGAGTTCGAAACCTTAGCGGTGCCCGACTTCAATCAGCTCTATGACGACATCTGTGATTTGATTCTAAAACCATCAGATGAACTGCGGGGTGAACAGCTTAATGGTAAGTCGGTAGAGTTTGCCTTGCTGCATCCTTTCGAAAATGAAGTAGGTGACAAGATTAATAAGGTGAAGTTTGCCATTCCTAAAGTCGCGCACTCTGAAGCGTTGGCGGATATCACCGAAGAGCGAGCGCGTGAAGATTTCATGTTTGAGGTGATCACGGGCTTGCAAAGGTCCGATCTTGATTTTCTCTCAATCAATGATTATCTGGCGCTAAAACCGCAGGTGGGCGCTTTTTTTCAACAATCGGCGGCGTACTTTCGCCCGATGACGTTGAGAGCCTAATCGACCTCGTTCCAATGCACCGAAATACATCTGAATCTGAACTAAGGCGATGGCCACAAGATGTCGCGGTGCGTCGTTATGAGCTTATTCTCGCCAAGCTTGGGGTGAAATAATGTCCGAGAAAATTAACCTCGTTCTTAATACCACCGTCAATGGTCTCGAGGACATTGTTTCAACGACCACAGCCACAGAGCGGTTAACCGCGGCACTTGAAAGCCAGCGTGGAGAGGTGATCTCACTTAATGGCAAGCTCAAGCAATTAAATGGTTTTGAGTCTGCCAGCAAGCGAGCAGCTAAGTTAGCCGGTCAGCTTGATGATGCTAAAGCAAAGGTGACTCGCCTTAGTCAAGAACTGGAAGACAACAAACAGCGAACTTCGGGTCTTCGGGTTGAATACAGTAAGACACAAGCGGAGATAAAAGACCTCAACTCTCAACTGAAAAAGGCCTCGGGCGAAGGGGCCATTGATTTAAAGAATCGGTTATACGAAGCGCAAAAACGGCTAGATTCGTTTAACGATGAGATTCACCAGGGCAAGGTGAAAACCAATGAGTTGAATGCGGCCTATAAAGCGGCAGGTAAACGGGTTACCCAGCTAACCGATAGCCAAAACAAGCAGCGCGATAAACTCAGAGGGCTGGGCGCCGCGTTAAAAGAGTCTGGGATCAATACTGGCCGTATGAGTGATGAGCAAAGAAAGCTCGAAGCTCAGGCAGAAAAGGCCACAGCGGCTATCGCCAAACAAAACCGTCACTTGAAAGAGATGAAATCAATTCAATCACGAATTGATACTCGCGATGCAAAATTGAGTGAGATTGGCGGTCAAGCGACGTCGCTTGCCATGGCTGCTGCACCAATAGCGGCGACGGTGTGGTCGGCAGTAAAGAACGAAAGTTCGTTTGCTGATGTGAAAAAGGTGGTCGATATGACCCCTGAAGAAGCAGATGCCATGCGTAATTGGTCGCTAAGAACCTCCACTGAAACACCGATGAGTGCCAATGACATCAACGCTATGTTGGCAGCTGGTGGGCAAAGCGGCATCAAAGACAAAGCCGAGTTAAAACAGTTCGTGCTCGATTCTGCACAAATGGGTGTCGCTTTCGATATGGAAGCTGGCCAAGCGGGTGAAACCCTCGCGGTATTTAAAGCAGCATTAGGGTTAGATCAAAATGGTGCGATGGGCCTTGCTGGCCTTGCCAACCATTTATCGAACAACTCGAATGCGAAAGCTAACGACATTGCAGGCGTAATGGCTAGGCAAGGCGCGTCTGCCAAAATGGCGGGGTTCTCCGCTAATGAAGCCGCGGCGCTTTCGGCGTCGATGTTGTCTGCAGGTATGGGGGAAGAACGCTCTGCAACCGCACTTAAGAATATTTCAGGTCGCCTCACTCTTGGCGGCGTAGCAACCAAAGCGCAGCAAACCGCGTTATCAACCATAGGTTTCGATTCAGTAGAACTCGCCACATCAATGCAAAACGATGCTTCGGGGACGTTATTGCAAGTGCTTGAAGCCATAAGAGATGCGCCATTAGAAGAGCAAAGTGCATTAATCACTCAAATCTTTGGTGAGGAAGCGAAAGGGGCTGTGGCTTCACTGGCGGGTAACACGGATCTATTTCGTAAAACGCTCAGGTTAGCTAAGCAAGGGCAAGACGTTCATATTCAGTCATTACAAGACGAATATGAGGCACGAATAAACACCAGTGAAAACGGCATTTCTCAGTTCATCAACAAGGTGAACCGTTTAAGCGTGATCGTTGGTACCGCTCTTTTACCTGCGCTCAATTGGGTACTTGAGCCATTAGGTGATGGCATCAATCTATTGGCGGATTTTGCCGAAGCTAACCAGGGCGTTACGGCTGCGGTTGGAATTGGTGTTGCTGGCTTATTGGCGTTCAAAGGCGCGATGTTAGCAGGTAAAGCCGCCTCCCTTATCTTTGGTAATACCCTCGATAAAGGGCGCTTGTTTCGAAAGGGTTTAAACCGTGAAACCCAACAAAGTGGCCGAGCAGCGGCTTTTGCAACGAAACAACTTAGCCGGCTAAACCGAGCCATGATGAGTATGGGCTCTGGTCGTGGCGGTAGAGGAAGTGGCGGTGGTTTGGGTGCCAGTGGTAGTCGGTCAAAAAGCCGAATGCCTCCACGTAAGTTACGTTCACGAAACCCGCTTGCTCGAGCTTACAACATGGCGAGCACAATGATGACGGCCAACCGTGGCGCTTTGCCATTATCGTTAGGCGGTGGCGCATTAGCGATGATGCCAAGCGTTGCGATGGCGCAAGATGGCATCGCGCTCGCCGGTGATGTGGCTCAAGGTGCGGGTAAAGCAGGCTTAGGCAAATTACTTAGGCCGCTTGATATGGCGATTAGTGCCGGCAACATTGCAACGGCGGTGACCGAAGGCGATACCAAAACTGCATTGGCCGAAGGTGGTGGGTTACTTGGCAGCATGGGCGGTGCCAGTCTTGGAGCGACTATCGGAACCATGATTTTTCCAGGTGTCGGTACCGTGATAGGTGGTTTAGCCGGTTCGCTATTAGGCGATCTTGGTGGTGAGTTTTTAGGGGGATGGTTTGGCGATAAGCTGGATTCGCCCGACGACAAGCTCATGGCCTCGGAAGCCGTGTCTGAAAAGTTAGTTGAGAAAGAAAAAACCGAATCTCTCATTCGACAAACACCCAATGTCACCTTTAAAACCGACGTCGCTATTCAAACCGTACCAGGCATGGATGAACAGAAAATTGCGGCTCAGGTTACCGCTCAAATTGACCAACAAATGAAGTCTCAATATGAATCTTTAACGGGGCTTACCATCGACGATTCCATTAGCGTATCTGCTATTGATAGAGGTTAACCATGCATCATTTAGTGATCGGAGAGTTCGTGTTTTCGGTTGGAGATAAAACACCCATAACGAAGTTTGATAGAACCACGGCGGGCGCTTACTCAGAAGTCGGCCTCATTGATAATGCGCGTTCAGAGCGAACGGGCAGACCTCTTGAAACGATAGACATCACAGCAAAATGGCTTCAATACAGCGCTGCTAAATCAGTGGATGCGATTCGTGCCTTGATTGATGAGCCTCAACAAGTGAGTGATGGTCAAGGTTTTAACCTTGGCCGTTGGACGATTAAGCAGATTAAAGAGGGGCGCAGTGAGCTTATCCACGATGGTCGAGCCATGGTGACTGATATGTCTTTGCAGCTACTGGAGTCTCGTGGATGAAAATATTTGCTCGTAAAGGGGAATTAATCACCGATTTACTTTTTAAACAAACAGGCCAAGACAGTGATCAGTTAGAGATCGAGTTTTATCGCCTCAATCCGCATGTCCGTGGTGATGTCTTTACTGCGGATACCCATGTCTATATTCCTGAAATATCCACTGTGAAACCCACTCAATCTGTTACGAGGTCTTGGGATTAATGTTCAAACTAGTAGGTAAAAATAGCGAACTGTTATTGGCTCGTCTTAAATCCTGGCGCCTATCTGATGGTAACGGGATTGAGGGGGATAGCCTTTCTTTAACGATCAATTCTGATGATATTGACGGCATTCCCCCGAAAGGAGAGAAGTACTCTGTGTATTTGGGGGAAGTGCTACGTGATGAATTTCAAATATCGAAACGTTCAATCAGTTTACATCCGCGTGAAGTCGTCTTAGTGCTATCGGTCGCCCCATTCAGTATTAAAGATGAAACCGGTTATCGAGAGCGTAAGTCGATGAGCTGGGACAACACAACACTTGCTCAAATCGTGGCGGATAATGTTGCCCCTCATGGCTTTCAAGCTTTTGTTCATCCGAGATTACAAAAAATTGAAATCGAGCATATTGATCGTACTGATGAAAGTACACCGTCATTCCTTTATCGACTGGCCAAACAATATGATGCCGTCGCCAAGCCTATCGATGGCCGTTTCATATTTGCTCCCAAGGGAGAAGCAAGAAGCGCAAGTGGCAAAGATATTGAAACCGTTACCTTGTCACAACCTAGTGGTAATAACCCGCAGTTGCCTAATTTCACTAATGTGAGTATCGACCTCGATGGCCGAACGGATGTCACAGGCGTGAAAGCATTTTATCTTTCGACTGAGAATGGCACTCGGCAAGAAATTAGAAAAGGGAAGGCACCGTTTAGATCGATTGGTAAAGACAGAAACAGTCAGCAAGAAGCGGAGCAGGCATGCGCTAGTGAACTAAGAAAAATGCAGCGAGAGGGACGAAAGCTCAGTATCGAAGCACCGCCAAATCCTACTGTATTTGCTGAAGGGCTATTGGTTCTGGATAGCTCCTTCCCTGGTGTATTCCAAGGAACGTGCTCAATAGATAGCGTCTCGATTTCGGGTCAAGGCCTGCAGCCAAGACGAATGAGCATTAAAGCCACCTTAACGGGAGAATAGGATGATTACGTTGAATTCTGGTGTTCATCATGTTGCGACCGTTCGCTGTAAGATTTCTGATGCGCAGATTAAGAGGCATGCAAAACTGCCCCATGTGAAGCAGCTGAAAGACGAACGGTACTCAGTGTACCTGCGCTACAAGAAAAACAGACAACAAGGATCTTGGGTGTTTTATGAATACAAAGGTGGCAATCAGACCGCTCATGTTTTTGGGAAATACCCTAACTTGAGCGCAAAACACATCCCAGACGTTATCGAGCATATAGTAAAAGAGCTCTCCACTGGCACCAGATCTCGCTCTAATGAATTTATGACCGTCGATGAGTTGCTGGTTTGGTATTTAGATATGGAGACGCGAAACGGACATTTATCCAAAGACCGGCTGAGTTCGCTTAAAGCCATGATTGACTCACACCTGGTTTCCCGTCTTCACGGTGTTGAGATTGCTGGGCTTTCACATCGTGAAATTGAAAAACAGTTGATGAAGCCTCTACGCGAAGGGCTGTACTCAATTAGTTATATTCGCTCTATATTTCAGGCGTTAAAAGTCGCATTCAACCAGGCGAAAAAGATGAACAAAATCGGCCATAACCCGCTCAATGACATGATGTTTACTGACTTTGTGAAGGCCAAAATCAAACCAAAGGGATGTAATTTGCTCGTTGGGCATATACCGGGCTTACTTGAGCAGTTTGGTCAAGCCGTGCCGTTGACTCGGATGTTGTGTTTGATGATGGTTAGCCACGGTACCCGCATTGGTGAAACGCGCAAAGCGAAGTGGTGCAACATTTGTTTTGTCACCAAGCGTTGGAAGATCCCGATACGTGATACGAAGACAAGAAAAGAGATCTTATATCCACTCACCGATGAATGGGTCAGTCTGCTGCAGGCCTATAAAGCCTGGCAATTGGCGAATCATTACAAAGGGAACAATCTATTTCCTTCTTCCAAGCGAGATCAACGCCCAGTATCAAGCGCTGATGCCAGTCAGATGATTAGAGCTATAGCGAATGGCAAATGGACCGCTCATGACTTAAGAAAGTTAGCGCGTACTGTGTGGGCTGATATCGGGATTGATTACCTGGTTGCAGAAACGCTATTGAATCATGCAAAGGGAAAACTGGAGCAAGCGTACATTCACACTCACATCGAGCTGCAGAAGTCAGAAGCCCTTAAAACGTATCATTCTTGGCTAAAAAATTGCTGGCGAGACTGTTTTATTGCTGATTTTTAAAAAACGTTCACATTGAAAATGATCTGTTAGATCAACAAGTAAAAACCATCTAGATCATAATTGCAGAGGACAGTATTAGTATGGGTAATTTTGAGCAAAAAGGTGATTTGAGTCACGTTTTAGTGGCGACTGCGCGACTTGCTCCGCACCAGGTGAAATGGGTGAGGTTGAGTAAGACACAATTGAGAGTATTGGATTCGATAAAACAGCATGAAGAAGTGACAGCGCAACTTATTGCTAAGCGATGTGATTTGTCACCAAGTTGGGCAAGTTCTCTTTTGAGAAGTTTATATCTGAGATGCTACCTAACAAGAGTAAATGTTGGGTTAGATTTTGGTGGAGTTGAGTTTCGGTATCGTAGTTTGGTTTCTCGCTGAACCGTATCAAACGAGCGTTTGATTGTGCTGTCGCTGTTATGAGAGCTCACGGGTGATTTTAAATTATTTATATAAATTAATTAGATAGGTTCTTCTGGAGCCTATAAATGTTCAAACGAGTCCACACCCCGCGAAATAAAAATTTTTCGGGCCTTATGGTCACCACCACCATTGAAAAAAATTCCGATGTCCTTATAGTGTCTTGTATAAACGTGATGCGTAACGCTATGGAGAACGTGATAATGAAAGATATGTTTCGAAGCTTTAAAAAGCCAACAGAAGAAGAGCTTAAAGAGCTGTGGGAAAATGCAGTATTTGTGTTTGATACTAACGTGTTGCATAGCGTTTACCGCTATCAGTCCGAAACATGCGAAGAAGTGTTGAGGTTGATGGAACAACTTCAAGACCGAATTTGGATTCCATACCATGTTGCTTTAGAATTTCATCGAAATCGGCTTAGCGTTATTGCTAGCCAGCATAAGAAGTTTGCTGAGACGAGAAAAGCAATAAAAAAATCGGTTGAAACTTTGGGCAACGACTTAGATGCTCTTCAATTAAAAAAACGCCATAGTCATATTGATCCAGCTCCGCTGCTGGAAGGAATTAGTAAATTAACAGATGACTATCTTTTAAAGCTTATATCGCAAGAGACTTCATGCTTGAAGGTTGAATCAGAAGACCACCTTCTTGGTCGTATTGAAAGTATCCTTAATGGTCGCGTTGGTGGTAAGCCTGAAGATAGCGTAATCAAAAATATAATGAATTTAGGCAAAGAACGCTACAAAACGCTCACTCCTCCTGGCTATAAAGATGTAGGAAAGGAAAAGGAACCGGATAATAAATATATTTACGATGGGATAAATTATGAACGCCAATTTGGTGATCTTATTGTTTGGCAACAAATCATACAATATGCAAAAGAAGAAGGTAAGAAATACCTTATTTTTGTAACTGATGATAGCAAAGAAGATTGGTGGCAAAAAACGCAAGGCAAGACCACCGGGTTTCGTAACGAGTTGATCGATGAAATTTATAGTGAAACAGGACTACATTTATTTAATGCTTATTCTTTAGGGGGATTTTTAGCTAGCGCTCAGAAATATCTGAAAGAAGATGTATCTGAGAAAACGATTGGCGAGGTTAATGAATCATCTAAAACTATGAATATTGATGATGCTGTGGCGAAATTGGGGCACCATCCATATTCATCAGCTCTAGAGGATGCTGTGGCGAAATTGGGGCACCATCCATATTCATCAGCTCTAGAGGATGCTGT
>NZ_VTXF01000022.1:0-89106 GCF_013114585.1 Vibrio sp. 99K-1 | reverse complement strand
ATGACTGTTGAGCTAATCGCTCCAATCGCAATGGACGAAGGCCTACGTTTCGCTATCCGTGAAGGTGGCCGTACTGTAGGTGCTGGTGTTGTAGCTAAAATCTTCGCTTAATAGCATTTAGATTTTTGCACACTCTTCATTAGAAGAGCACGCATCAAAAAAAGGGGAGCTTCGGCTTCCCTTTTTTATTTTGGTTATAAGGAAAATTCCCAACTCGTAATATCCGCAGTCTATATTCCGATGTAAATACAGTTATTTACTTAGCGGCTTAAGCTGCCCACCTAAACTCTCTCCTCTCCAAAGCCCGTTAAACTCTCTTTTCGACGAAACACTATAACCAATCGATATAAATATACGGCAATTTTTGACTGGTAATAAGAATGATTCCTTTTTATATTTAACCTCAAGTTAAGGGGTTAGGTTTTACTATGTACGTTTGTTTATGCCATGGGGTCTCGGACAAGAAAATCCGCAAGTTGGTATTAGAAGAGGGTATTACTGACATAAAAGGAATTAAAAAGTGTACGGCACTTGGCAGCCAATGCGGAAAGTGTGTACGTTCAGCAAAAGAAGTCATTAACGACACCGCGAAAGACCTGTTCAAACAGGCAAGCTAGTTCTGCTCAAAGGGCAGTAGCTTTTTTGACACTTCTCGATTTGGTTCTACAGTTAGAAGAGCCAAAGAGGAGGGCTATGTCATGAAAGGCGATCCAATCATCATTCAACATCTCAATAAAATTCTTGGTAATGAACTTGTCGCAATAAATCAGTACTTCTTGCATGCGCGCATGTATAAAGACTGGGGTTTAAAGCACCTAGCCGACAAGGAATATCATGAATCCATCGACGAAATGAAACATGCCGACCATCTGATTGAACGAATCTTGTTTCTCGAAGGGCTCCCCAATCTGCAAGATCTGGGCAAACTTAAAATCGGCGAAGATACTCAGGAAATGCTGGAGTGCGACTTATCATTAGAGATGGAAGCCATTCCGGATCTGAAAAACGCCATCGCTTATGCTGAAGACATTCACGATTATGTGTCACGAGATCTGTTCCTTGAGATTTTGGAAGATGAAGAAGAACATGTCGATTGGTTAGAAACCCAACTCGGCCTCATCAAAATGACGGGTATTCAAAATTACCTACAAGCTCAATATGTCGATGAAGACGAAGGCTAAAAAGTACCGATAACAAGGGTAGTTGCTCAGGCGCATCCTAGCGGCTACCTTGCTTTTCTTTTTCAGTCGGTAGGGCACTACCAAGAATGAAAAATTCTCCAATCACCCCTTCCACCAGATTCTGCGATTATTTTTCAAACACAGCTTGCAAGTTAAAGTGTGATCTGTATAATGCACCGCACTGGCTTAAGCTGGTTGTGAACCAATGAGCACTGAGGAGTAGGTTTTACCTAGTAATGTATACTCAGCTTATGTTCGCGGTTAATAAAAATAGTAAGGCTTGTCTTTACTTCAAAAGTTAACTGACAATGCGTCCTAATTTTGGATGCTACGGTTTCACATAAATCAATCGGCATTCTCTCGTTTTATCGAGTTTGAGTGGCGATATTGTTTGTGTAATTTTTAATAATTGGAGCTCTGTCTCATGCAGAACCAACGTATTCGTATCCGCCTTAAAGCGTTTGATTACAAGCTAATCGATGCTTCAACTGCGGAAATCGTTGAAACAGCAAAACGTACTGGCGCACAGGTTCGTGGTCCTATCCCACTACCTACTCGTAAAGAGCGTTTCACTGTTCTTACCTCTCCACACGTCAACAAAGATGCACGTGACCAGTACGAAATCCGTACTCACAAGCGTTTGATCGACATCGTTGAGCCAACAGATAAAACTGTTGATGCTCTAATGCGTCTTGATCTTGCAGCTGGCGTTGATGTTCAAATCAGCCTAGGTTAAGGGAGATAAGAATAATGATTGGTCTAGTCGGACGTAAAGTGGGTATGACCCGCGTATTTACTGAAGAAGGCGTTTCTATCCCAGTAACTGTTGTTGAGGTTGAAGCGAACCGTATTTCTCAAGTTAAAACTCTAGAGAACGACGGCTACGCAGCAATCCAAGTAACTACTGGTGCTAAGAAAGCTAACCGTGTAACTAAACCTGAAGCTGGTCACTTCGCGAAAGCGGGTGTAGAAGCAGGTCGCGGTCTTTGGGAATTCCGTTTAGAAAACGGCGAAGAGTTTGAAGTTGGCGCTGAGCTAAACGTAGAACTTTTCAACGAAATTAAAAAAGTAGACGTTACTGGTACATCTAAAGGTAAAGGCTTCCAAGGCGCTGTTAAGCGTTGGAACTTCTCTACTCAAGATATGACTCACGGTAACTCTTTGTCTCACCGTGCACCGGGTTCAATTGGCCAATGTCAAACTCCAGGTCGCGTGTTTAAAGGCAAGAAAATGGCAGGTCACATGGGTGCTGAGCGTGTAACGACTCAAAACCTAGAGATCGTACGTGTTGACGCTGAGCGCAATCTGCTTCTTATTAAAGGTGCAGTACCAGGCTCAACAGGCGGCAACGTGATCGTAAAACCTGCTGTTAAAGCATAACGTCTAGGAGTAAGTAATGGAATTGATGGTTAAAGGTGCTGATGCACTAACTGTTTCCGAGACTACTTTCGGACGTGACTTCAACGAAGCTCTTGTACACCAAGTAGTTGTTGCATATGCAGCAGGTGCTCGTCAAGGTACTCGTGCTCAAAAGACTCGTTCTGAAGTATCTGGCGGTGGCGCTAAGCCATGGCGTCAAAAAGGTACTGGCCGCGCACGTGCTGGTACAATTCGTAGCCCAATCTGGCGTACAGGTGGTGTTACTTTTGCTGCGAAACCACAAGATCACAGCCAAAAAGTAAACAAGAAAATGTACCGCGGTGCTATGAAGAGCATTCTTTCTGAGCTTGTTCGTCAAGAGCGTCTAATCGTTGTTGATAACTTCTCAGTAGAAGCACCAAAAACAAAAGAACTTGTAGCTAAGCTTAAAGAGCTTGAGCTAAGCGACGTTCTGATTGTAACTGGCGAAGTAGATGAAAATCTATTCTTAGCTGCTCGTAACCTATACAAAGTTGACGCACGTGACGTTGCTGGTGTTGATCCAGTATCTCTAATTGCATTCGACAAGGTTCTAATGACTGCTGACGCAGTTAAGCAAGTTGAGGAGATGCTAGCATGATCACTGAAGAGCGTATCTTAAAAGTTCTACGTGCTCCGCACATCTCTGAAAAAGCAACTATGGCAGCTGAGAAAGCGAACACTATCGTTTTCAAAGTAGCTAAAGATGCAACTAAGAAAGAGATCAAAGCAGCTGTAGAAAAGCTATTTGAAGTTGAAGTTAAGTCTGTAAATACTCTTGTTCAAAAGGGTAAGACCAAACGTCAAGGTATGCGTGAAGGCCGTCGTTCAGACGTTAAGAAAGCCTACGTTACTTTGAAAGAAGGTCAAGATCTTGACTTCGTTGGCGGCGCGGAATAACAGGAGTAGTTAAAAATGGCTATTGTTAAATGTAAGCCGACTTCCCCTGGTCGTCGTCACGTCGTTAAAGTTGTTAACGCTGACCTACACAAGGGTAAGCCATACGCACCTCTTCTAGAGAAAAACTCTAAGAACGGTGGTCGTAACAACAACGGTCGTATCACAGTACGTCACATCGGCGGTGGTCACAAGCACCACTACCGTGTAATTGACTTCAAACGTACTAAAGATGGCATCCCAGCGAAAGTTGAGCGTCTAGAATACGATCCAAACCGTAGCGCTAACATCGCTCTAGTTCTGTACGCAGACGGTGAGCGTCGTTACATCATTGCACCAAAAGGTGTTCAAGCAGGTGACCAGATCCAATCTGGTGTTGATGCGCCAATCAAAGCAGGTAACACTCTGCCGATGCGTAACATCCCAGTAGGTTCTACTGTACACTGTGTTGAACTTAAGCCTGGTAAAGGTGCTCAACTAGCTCGTTCGGCTGGTGCTTATGCTCAAATCGTTGCTCGCGACGGTGCATACATCACTATCCGTCTACGTTCTGGTGAAATGCGCAAAGTACTTTCTGAAGGTCGTGCAACGATCGGTGAAGTTGGTAACTCTGAGCATATGCTACGTGAACTTGGTAAAGCTGGTGCTTCACGCTGGCGCGGCGTACGTCCAACCGTACGTGGTGTAGTAATGAACCCGGTGGATCACCCACACGGTGGTGGTGAAGGCCGCACATCTGGTGGTCGTCACCCAGTTTCTCCTTGGGGCGTTCCTACTAAGGGCTTCAAGACTCGTAAGAACAAGCGCACTGACAAGTACATCGTACGTCGTCGCACTAAATAATTTATAAAGAGGAATCGCCATGCCACGTTCTCTCAAGAAAGGTCCTTTTATTGACCTACACTTGCTGAAGAAGGTAGAGAAAGCGGTGGAAAGCGGAGACAAAAAGCCTATTAAGACTTGGTCCCGTCGCTCAATGATCATCCCAACAATGATTGGTTTGACCATCGCTGTCCATAATGGTCGTCAGCACGTTCCAGTTTTCGTTACCGAAGAAATGATCGGTCACAAACTGGGCGAATTTGCACCAACTCGTACTTATCGCGGTCATGCTGCAGATAAGAAAGCTAAGAAGAAGTAAGGAGTAGATGATGGAAGCTTTAGCTAAACATAACTTTGCTCGTATTTCTCCACAGAAAGCTCGCTTAGTTGCAGACCAAATTCGCGGTAAGTCGGTAGACCAAGCTCTAGAAATTCTAACTTTCAGCAACAAAAAAGCTGCTGTATTGGTTAAGAAGGTTCTTGAGTCAGCTATCGCTAACGCGGAACATAACGAAGGTGCAGATATCGACGATCTAAATGTCGCTAAAATCTTCGTAGATGAGGGCCCTATCATGAAGCGTATTATGCCTCGTGCTAAAGGTCGTGCGGATCGTATCTTGAAGCGTTCAAGCCACATCACTATTGTTGTAGCAGATCGCTAAAGACTAGGAGAGTAAGCAATGGGTCAGAAAGTACATCCTAATGGTATTCGTCTTGGCATCGTTAAGCCTTGGAATGCTACATGGTTTGCTAATACCAAAGATTTCGCTGACAACCTAGACGGCGACTTCAAGGTACGTCAGTTCCTTACAAAGGAACTACAAAAAGCATCACTATCTCGTATCGTTATCGAGCGTCCAGCTAAGAGCATCCGTGTGACTATTCACACTGCTCGTCCTGGCGTTGTTATCGGTAAGAAAGGTGAAGACGTAGAGAAGCTACGCGCAGCTGTAGCTAAAATCGCAGGTGTACCAGCGCAAATCAATATCGCTGAAGTACGTAAGCCTGAGTTAGATGGTCAGCTTGTAGCTGATAGCATCGCGTCTCAACTAGAGCGTCGTGTTATGTTCCGTCGTGCTATGAAGCGCGCAGTACAAAACGCAATGCGTCTAGGCGCTAAAGGTATCAAAGTGGAAGTAAGTGGTCGTCTAGGCGGCGCTGAAATCGCACGTTCTGAGTGGTACCGTGAAGGCCGTGTGCCTCTACACACTCTACGTGCAGACATTGATTACGCAACTTCTTCGGCTCACACTCAATACGGTGTGATCGGCATTAAAGTTTGGATCTTCAAAGGTGAGATTCTAGGCGGTATGCCAGCTGCTAACGCAGTAGAGCCTAAAGGCGATAAGCCTAAGAAGCAGCGTAAAGGCCGTAAGTAAGGAGTCGAACGATGCTACAACCAAAACGTACTAAGTTCCGCAAGGTTATGACTGGTCGTAACCGTGGTCTAGCTAAAGGTACTGAAGTAAGCTTCGGCGAATTCGGTCTTAAAGCTGTTGGCCGTGGTCGTCTGACTGCACGTCAAATCGAAGCGGCACGTCGTGCTATGACACGTCACATTAAGCGTCAAGGTCAAATCTGGATCCGTGTATTCCCAGACAAACCGATTACTGAAAAGCCTCTTGAAGTTCGTCAAGGTAAAGGTAAAGGTTCAGTAGCGTACTGGGTTGCTCAAATCCAACCTGGCAAAGTTATGTACGAAATGAATGGCGTACCTGAAGAGTTGGCACGTGAAGCGTTCCGCCTAGCGGCACGTAAACTGCCTGTTAAAACTACTTTTGTAACTAAGCAGGTGATGTGATGAAAGCACAAGATCTACGCGAAAAGAACGTTGAAGAGCTTAACGCTGAGCTATTGAATTTGCTACGTGAACAGTTCAACTTGCGCATGCAAGCTGCAACTGGTCAGCTTCAGCAAACTCATACTCTAAAAGCTGTACGCCGTGATATCGCACGTGTGAAAACTGTTTTGACTGAAAAGGCAGGCGCATAATGAGCGAAACTAACCGCATCCAGCAAGGCCGTGTAGTAAGTGACAAGATGGACAAGTCTATCGTTGTTGCTATCGAACGTACTGTAAAACACCCAATTTACGGTAAATACGTTAAACGCACGACTAAAGTACACGCACACGACGAAGACAACACTTGTGGCCTAGGCGACAAAGTTGAAATCGCTGAGTGTCGTCCTCTGTCTAAGACTAAGTCTTGGACATTGGTTAAAGTTCTAGAAAAAGCGAAGATTTAATCTTTGTAATTCTATAACTTATAAGCGGCTCCAAATTATTTTTGGGGCCGCTTGTTTTTTGTCTACCCAATTTAAAAAAAGGGTGGTACAATTCGCGTCCCTTTTAAAGAGGCAGCCCGACCCGAGAGGGTCTAGTTTTAATATTTAGCGGAGCACTAACAATGATCCAGATGCAAAGTACACTTGACGCAGCAGATAACTCTGGCGCGCGCAAGGTAATGTGTATTAAGGTTCTGGGTGGCTCTCACCGCCGTTATGCACATATCGGTGACATCATCAAAGTTACAGTTAAGGAAGCAATTCCTCGCGGTAAAGTAAAAAAAGGTGATGTTCTGAAGGCGGTAGTAGTGCGCACCCGTAAAGGCGTTCGTCGCCCAGACGGTTCTGTCATTCGCTTCGACAGTAATGCTTGTGTATTGTTAAACGACACTACTGAGCAACCAGTCGGCACACGTATCTTTGGTCCTGTGACTCGTGAACTTCGTAACGCGAAATTCATGAAGATTGTATCACTAGCACCTGAAGTTCTGTAAGGAGCGGCAATATGGCAGCTAAAATCCGTCGTAATGACGAAGTAATCATTCTTGCTGGTAAAGATAAAGGCAAGAAAGGTAAAGTAACTAAGGTTCTGACAACTGGTAAAGTTATCGTTGAAGGCATCAACCTTGTTAAGAAACACCAAAAGCCGGTTCCGGCTCTAGGTCAACAAGGTGGCATCGTTGAACAAGAAGCAGCTATTGACGCTTCTAACGTTGCAGTTTTTAACGCGGCTACTGGTAAAGCAGACCGTATCGGTTTCCGTATCGAAGATGGCAAGAAAGTTCGTTTCTTCAAATCTAACGGCGAAACTGTTTCTAACTAATTAGAAGTAATTTGGAGTTCTACTATGGCGAAACTGCATGATTACTACAAGTCGTCTGTAGTCGCTGAGCTTACCAAAGAGTTCAGCTACACAAGCGTCATGCAAGTCCCTAGGATTGAGAAAATCACCCTAAACATGGGCGTTGGTGAAGCAATCAACGATAAGAAACTGCTAGAAAACGCAGCAGCTGATATGGCAACGATCTCTGGTCAAAAGCCACTTATCACTAAAGCGCGTAAATCTGTAGCTGGTTTCAAAATTCGTGAAGGCTACCCAATTGGTTGTAAAGTAACCTTGCGTGGTGAGCGCATGTGGGAATTTTTAGAGCGTTTAATCTCTATCGCACTTCCACGTGTACGTGATTTCCGTGGTGTTAGCGCTAAGTCTTTCGACGGTCGCGGTAACTACAGCATGGGCGTTCGCGAGCAAATCATCTTTCCGGAAATCGACTACGATAAAGTCGATCGTGTCCGCGGTCTTGATATCACTATCACGACTTCTGCGGGTTCCGATGAGGAAGGCCGAGCTCTGCTGGCTGCCTTTAACTTCCCATTCCGTAAGTAAGGGTAGGGTTACTGTTATGGCTAAACAATCAATGAAAGCACGTGAAGCTAAACGTGCAAAACTAGTAGCTAAGTTCGCTGAAAAGCGTTCTGCGCTAAAAGTTATCATTAGCGATGTAAACGCATCTGAAGAAGATCGTTGGAATGCGGTTCTTAAACTGCAATCTCTTCCACGTGATTCAAGTGCATCACGTCAGCGTAACCGTTGCAACCAAACTGGTCGTCCACACGGTTACCTACGTAAATTCGGTCTAAGCCGCATTAAGGTTCGTGAAGCTTGCATGAAAGGCGAGATTCCGGGTCTTCGTAAGGCTAGCTGGTAATTGCCACTTAATCATTTGGAGTAAATCTTATGAGCATGCAAGATCCGATTTCGGATATGCTGACCCGCGTTCGTAACGGTCAGGCAGCAAACAAAGTTGCTGTAAAAATGCCTTCTTCAAAGCTTAAAGTTGCAATTGCTGCACTACTAAAAGCTGAAGGTTACATCGTAGACTTCGCTGTTGAAGGCGAAGCAAAACCTGAGCTAGAAGTTACTCTTAAGTACTTCCAAGCTAAACCTGTAATCGAGCAAATCAAGCGTGTATCACGTCCTGGTCTAAGAGTTTATAAAAATAAAGACTCTCTACCAACAGTGATGGGCGGTCTTGGTATTGCAGTTGTTTCTACTTCCAAGGGTCTAATGTCTGACCGTGCTGCTCGTAAAGCAGGTCTTGGCGGTGAAATCATCTGTTACGTAGCTTAATAAGGAGTAGATTATGTCTCGTGTTGCTAAAGCACCTGTCGCTATTCCAGCTGGCGTAGAGGTGAAACTAAACGGCCAAGAAGTTACTGTAAAAGGTAGCAAAGGTGAGCTTACTCGCGTTCTTAACAACGCCGTAGTTATTGCACAGGAAGAAAACAACCTAACTTTCGGTCCGAAAGAAGGTGTTGCTAACGCATGGGCACAAGCTGGTACAGCTCGCGCTCTAGTTAACAACATGGTTGTGGGTGTTACAGAGGGCTTCACTAAGAAGCTAACTCTAAAGGGTGTTGGTTACCGTGCTGCTATGAAAGGCAACTCTGTAGCTCTAACTCTTGGTTTTTCTCACCCAGTAGAGCACGCTCTACCTGAAGGTATTAAAGCTGAGTGCCCTAGCCAAACTGAGATCGTTGTAACTGGTTGTGACAAGCAGCTAGTTGGTCAAGTTGCGGCTGACATTCGTTCTTACCGTGCTCCTGAGCCTTACAAAGGTAAAGGTGTTCGTTACGCAGATGAAAATGTGCGTACTAAAGAAGCTAAGAAGAAGTAAGGTATCACTATGGATAAGAAAGCATCTCGCATCCGTCGTGCTACACGTGCACGTCGTAAGATTGCAGAACTTGGTGCAACTCGCCTGGTAGTACACCGTACTCCTCGCCATGTTTACGCACAAGTTATCGCGGCAAACGGCTCTGAGGTTATCGCAGCTGCTTCTACTGTAGAAAAAGCGATCCGTGAGCAAGTTAAGAACACTGGTAACGTTGATGCAGCTAAAGCAGTTGGTAAAGCTGTTGCTGAGCGCGCTCTTGAAAAAGGCGTAGCTTCAGTTGCATTCGATCGTTCTGGTTTCCAATACCACGGTCGAGTAGCGGCGCTAGCAGAATCTGCTCGCGAAGCTGGTCTGAAATTCTAAGGTAGGGTTGGAAGATGGCTAAAGAACAACAACAAGCTAATGATTTGCAAGAAAAGCTAATCGCTGTTAACCGTGTATCTAAGACGGTTAAAGGTGGTCGAATCATGAGCTTCACTGCACTAACAGTAGTTGGTGACGGTAATGGTCGTGTAGGTTTCGGTTACGGCAAAGCTCGTGAAGTACCTGCTGCGATTCAAAAAGCAATGGAAAAAGCGCGTCGTAACATGGTTACCGTTGCGCTGAACGAAGGCACTCTTCACCACCCGGTGAAAGGTCGTCATTCGGGCTCTAAAGTTTACATGCAGCCAGCTGCAGAAGGTACAGGTGTTATTGCCGGTGGTGCAATGCGTGCTGTACTTGAAGTTGCGGGCGTACATAACGTACTTTCTAAAGCATACGGTTCTACGAACCCTATCAACATCGTTCGTGCAACGATTGGTGCTCTAGTAGACGTTAAGTCACCAGAAATGGTTGCTGCTAAACGTGGTCTAACTGTTGAATCTATTTCGGAGTAAGCACACGATGGCAACTATTAAAGTAACTCAAACTAAAAGCTCAATTGGTCGCCTACCTAAGCACAAAGCGTGTCTTAAAGGTCTAGGTCTTCGTCGCATCAACCATACAGTAGAACTTGAAGATACTCCGTGCGTACGCGGTATGATCAACAAGGTTTACTACATGGTTAAGATTGAGGAGTAATCAGAATGCGTTTGAATACTCTATCACCGGCTGCTGGCTCTAAACCTTCTAAGAAGCGTGTAGGTCGTGGTATCGGTTCTGGCCTTGGTAAAACAGGTGGCCGCGGTCACAAAGGTCAAAAGTCACGTTCTGGCGGCTCTGTTCGTCCAGGTTTTGAAGGCGGTCAAATGCCTCTAAAACAACGTCTACCTAAATTCGGTTTCACTTCTCGTAAGAGCCTAGTGTCTGCTGAAGTTCGTCTAGCTGAGCTAGCGAAAGTAACAGGTGACGTAGTTGATCTTAACAGCCTTAAAGCTGCTAACGTTATCACTAAGAACATCGAATTCGTTAAGATTGTTCTTTCTGGTGACCTAAGCAAAGCTGTGACTGTTAAAGGTCTACGCGTGACTAAAGGCGCTAAAGCTGCAATCGAAGCTGCAGGCGGTAAAATCGAGGAATAATCTCGAGGAACGAGGTACAGATGGCTAAGAAACCAGGACAAGATTTTCGTAGTGCTCAGAGCGGCTTAAGTGAACTAAAGTCGCGCTTATTATTCGTAATTGGTGCACTTTTAGTATTCCGAGCCGGCTCTTTTGTGCCGATCCCTGGTATTGACGCAGCTGTACTTGCCGATTTGTTCGATCAGCAAAAAGGTACCATCGTTGAAATGTTTAACATGTTCTCCGGTGGTGCTCTTGAGCGTGCATCTATATTAGCATTGGGTATCATGCCGTACATTTCGGCATCGATCGTAGTCCAATTGTTAACTGTAGTTCATCCAGCGTTAGCGGAACTCAAGAAAGAGGGTGAAGCAGGCCGTCGTAAGATAAGCCAATATACACGCTACGGCACGCTTGTACTTGCAACATTCCAAGCTATTGGTATTGCAACGGGCTTACCAAACATGGTCGACAATCTGGTTGTTATCAACCAAACCATGTTTACGCTTATTGCTACCGTGAGTTTAGTAACTGGTACCATGTTCTTAATGTGGTTAGGTGAACAAATCACTGAGCGAGGAATCGGTAATGGTATTTCCATTCTGATTTTTGCAGGTATTGTTGCTGGATTGCCTTCTGCAATCGGTCAAACAATCGAGCAAGCGCGTCAAGGTGAATTGCATGTGCTTCTTCTGCTGTTGATTGCTGTATTGTCTTTTGCTGTTATCTACTTCGTAGTTTTCATGGAACGTGGTCAACGTCGTATCGTCGTTAACTATGCGAAACGTCAACAAGGTCGTAAGGTTTTTGCAGCACAAAGCTCTCACTTGCCTCTTAAAATTAATATGGCAGGTGTTATTCCAGCGATTTTCGCATCGAGCATTATTTTGTTCCCAGGAACATTAGCACAGTGGTTTGGTCAAAATGGTGAAAGCAGCGCGTTCGGTTGGTTAACTGACGTGTCATTAGCTCTTAGCCCAGGTCAGCCTCTGTATGTAATGCTTTATGCAGCAGCTATAATCTTCTTCTGTTTCTTCTATACAGCGTTGGTGTTTAACCCACGTGAAACAGCTGATAACTTGAAGAAGTCTGGTGCATTCGTACCCGGTATCCGCCCAGGTGAGCAGACAGCGAAATATATCGATAAAGTGATGACTAGACTAACCCTTGCGGGCGCTCTATACATTACTTTTATATGTCTGATTCCTGAATTCATGATGGTCGCGTGGAACGTTCGTTTCTACTTCGGCGGCACTTCACTACTAATCGTAGTGGTAGTTATCATGGATTTCATGGCACAGGTACAGACTCATCTGATGTCACAACAGTATGATTCTGTGTTAAAGAAAGCGAATCTGAAAGGTTACGGCCGTTAATTCGGTGGTAATAATTTCAGTTCCATTTACGGAGTTTAGCAATGAAAGTTCGTGCTTCCGTTAAAAAAATCTGCCGTAACTGTAAAGTTATCAAGCGTAACGGTGTCGTTCGCGTGATTTGCAGTGAGCCAAAGCATAAGCAACGCCAAGGCTAATCAGCAGAAATTTTTACTTGAAATACAAGGTAGAGTCGAGTATATTCCTCGGCCTACCTTTTGCGTGCAAAAGAAGTAGTATGCCGCAGCGTATCCATAACGGGCTTTGCTGCGGATAATTCTTTTATGAACCCCTTAGGAGTGAATAATGGCCCGTATAGCCGGCATTAACATTCCTGATCACAAGCATTCTGTAATTGCACTTACTGCAATCTACGGTATCGGTAAAACTCGCTCTCAAGCTATTCTAGCTGAAGTGGGTATTGCTGAAGATGCTAAGATCAGTGAACTAACTGAAGAGCAGATCGATCAACTGCGTGATGGTGTAGCTAAGTACACTGTAGAAGGTGATCTACGTCGTGAAGTATCGATGAACATCAAGCGTCTTATGGACCTTGGCTGTTACCGCGGTCTTCGTCATCGTCGCAGTCTACCACTACGTGGACAGCGTACTAAAACCAACGCTCGCACCCGTAAGGGTCCGCGCAAGCCGATCAAGAAATAGTCGGATAAGGTAGAGTACAATGGCAAAACAACCAACTCGCGCGCGTAAGCGCGTACGCAAGCAAGTAGCTGATGGCGTAGCGCACATTCATGCTTCTTTCAACAACACAATCGTAACTATCACTGACCGTCAAGGCAACGCTCTTGCATGGGCTACAGCAGGTGGTTCAGGTTTCCGTGGTTCTCGTAAATCTACTCCGTTCGCAGCACAAGTTGCAGCTGAGCGTTGTGGTGAAATGGCTAAAGAATATGGCCTAAAGAACTTGGAAGTTATGGTTAAGGGTCCAGGTCCAGGTCGTGAATCTACTGTTCGCGCACTGAACGCTGCTGGTTTCCGTATCACTAACATTGTTGATGCGACACCAATCCCTCATAACGGTTGTCGTCCACCTAAGAAACGTCGCGTTTAAGTTTCGTTTCTAGGAATATTGGAGAAAGATCATGGCAAGATATTTGGGTCCTAAGCTAAAGCTTAGCCGTCGCGAAGGTACTGACTTATTCCTTAAGTCTGGTGTCCGTGCGATCGATACCAAGTGTAAAATTGATAACGCACCAGGTGTACACGGCGCTCGTCGCGGTCGTCTATCTGAGTATGGCGTTCAGCTTCGTGAGAAGCAAAAAGTTCGTCGTATCTACGGCGTTCTAGAAAAACAATTCCGCAACTACTACAAAGAAGCTGCACGTCTAAAAGGCAACACGGGTGCAAACCTGCTTCAGCTTCTTGAAGGTCGTCTTGATAACGTAGTTTACCGTATGGGCTTTGGTGCAACTCGCGCTGAATCTCGTCAACTAGTTAGCCACAAGTCTATCCTAGTTAACGGTAAAGTTGTAAACGTTCCTTCTTTCAAAGTAGCGGCAAACGACGTTGTTTCTATCCGCGAGAAAGCTAAACAGCAATCTCGTATTAAAGCGGCTCTAGAAGTTGCTGAACAACGTGAAAAGCCAACTTGGATTGAAGTAGATGCTGGCAAAATGGAAGGTACATTCAAGCGTATGCCTGAGCGTTCTGACCTATCAGCTGACATCAATGAACACTTGATCGTCGAACTTTACTCTAAGTAAGGTTAAAAAAAGAGAGGACACAATGCAGGGTTCTGTAACAGAATTTCTTAAGCCGCGTCTTGTTGACATTGAACAGATCAATACGACACACGCGAAAGTAACTCTTGAGCCATTAGAGCGCGGTTTCGGCCACACTCTAGGTAATGCTCTTCGCCGCATTCTTCTATCTTCTATGCCGGGTTGTGCCGTAACAGAAGTTGAAATCGAAGGTGTGCTACACGAATACAGCACTAAAGAAGGCGTTCAGGAAGATATCCTGGAAATCCTTCTAAACCTTAAAGGTTTGGCTGTGCGCGTTGCTGAAGGCAAAGATGAAGTGTTTATTACACTGAACAAATCAGGCTCAGGCCCTGTTGTTGCAGGTGACATCACCCACGATGGTGATGTAGAGATCGCTAACCCTGAGCACGTAATTTGTCACCTAACGGATGACAACGCTGAGATCGCTATGCGCATCAAAGTTGAACGTGGTCGTGGTTACGTTCCAGCTTCAGCTCGTATCCATACTGAAGAAGATGAGCGTCCAATCGGTCGTCTACTTGTTGACGCTACTTACAGCCCGGTTGATAAAATCGCTTACGCTGTAGAAGCGGCACGTGTAGAACAACGTACTGACTTAGACAAGCTTGTTATCGATATGGAAACGAACGGTACTCTAGAACCTGAGGAAGCAATCCGTCGTGCAGCTACTATTCTAGCTGAACAACTGGATGCGTTCGTAGATCTTCGTGATGTACGTGTACCTGAGGAGAAGGAAGAGAAGCCAGAATTCGATCCTATCCTACTACGTCCTGTAGACGATCTTGAACTAACAGTTCGCTCTGCTAACTGTTTGAAAGCAGAAGCGATTCACTACATCGGTGATCTTGTACAGCGCACTGAGGTTGAGCTACTTAAAACGCCAAACCTTGGTAAGAAATCTCTTACAGAGATTAAAGATGTGCTTGCTTCACGTGGTCTTTCTCTAGGCATGCGTCTAGAAAACTGGCCACCAGCGTCAATCGCTGAAGATTAATCGAAAAGTTAGAAGGATTAGGTCATGCGCCATCGTAAAAGTGGTCGTCAACTCAACCGCAACAGCAGTCATCGTAAAGCGATGTTCAGCAACATGGCTAGCTCTCTTGTTCGTCACGAAGTTATCAAAACTACCGTGCCTAAAGCAAAAGAACTACGTCGCGTAATTGAGCCGTTGATTACCCTAGCTAAGACAGACAGTGTTGCTAACCGTCGTCTTGCATTCGCTCGCACTCGTGATAACGAAGTGGTAGCAAAACTATTTAATGAACTAGGCCCGCGTTTCGCGGCTCGCCAAGGTGGTTACACTCGCATTCTTAAATGTGGTTTCCGTACTGGTGATAAAGCTCCAATGGCTTACATTGAGCTTGTAGACCGCCCAGCTGCTGAAGAAGCTGCTGAGTAATCTATCTAGATTCTTAATACAAAAAGCCGAGCATTAGCTCGGCTTTTTTGTATCTGGACTATGTGTTTTTAAAGGTTGAATCTTGCACCACGATGTTTGGCATTTATTCTTGCCTTCTCGGCTTCACTATTCAAAATATCTCGCATCTCGCATCTCGCATCTCGCATCTCGCATCTCGCATCTCGCATCTTCCACCCACAAAAAAGAGCACCGAAGTGCCCTTATCATTTTCTAAAACTAACCACTCACTATTATTGCCAAATAGCAGCCAAAGAATCCATCAAGCCACTTGTTGCGCCTTGAGATTGCAGTGTTTGCAGAATGATTGGTGCAAACGTTGATACCATCGATGGATCCATACCTAAACTAGAAAAGGCACTTTCAACTGCACCTTGTGAGTTTAGTAGTGATGACAGACCCGTTGATTCCAGACTAGACATACCTGGGATAAGTGACGCAAGCTCTTTGTTATCTGTAGTATCTAGTGAGTTCTGTGCCAGTGCTAACATAGAACCGATACCACCAATCGCTTGATCGCTAGTGACAGATGCTTGGTCGGCAACAGTGTCAGCAAGCGGTGTTGTTTCATTTTGTTGAGACCACATGTTTACAGCTGCCATTAATGCAGTTTGTGATAATTGAGAGTAGTTGGTATCAGAACCAGAACTGGTTTGTTCAGAGTCGCTAGTGCTAGCGCAAGAGACAACAGCAAGGCTGCTTAAAACTGTGATGAGTACTTTCTTCATTATTCGTCCTTAAGTAATAAAGTAATTTACTCTTTCACTATAAACGAAAAACGGCGATGTAGTGACATCGCCGTTGGATTATTTCAATTTTATTTGCCTATAGTATTTTGTTTTACTAGAGGTTTTTATAAAAATTAAAGAATAGCTAGAAGTTCAACTTCAAATACGAGAGCAGCAAATGGTGGGATTGCAGCACCTGCGCCACGCTCACCGTATGCTAGATCTTGAGGGATGTATAGCTTCCACTTAGAGCCAACAGGCATCATTTGTAGAGCTTGTACCCAACCTTGAATTACGCCAGTTACTGGGAATTCAGCTGGTTGACCGCGAGATACAGAGCTATCGAAAACAGTACCGTCAGTTAGTTCGCCGTGGTAGTGAACACGTACTTGCTTGTCTGCAGTTGGGATTTCGCCAGTGCCTTCAGTTAGTACTTCGTATTGAAGACCAGACTCAAGAACGGTTACTTCTGAACGAAGAGCGTTGTCAGCTAGGAAAGCTTCACCGTCAGCAGCTGCAGCTTTAGCTAGTTCTTGACGTGCAGCTTCACCGCGAGTGTGTAGCTCTTGTAGTGCGTTGTTGATTTCGTCAACTTCGATAGCTGGCATGTCACCAACTAGAGCTGTAGCGATACCAGCAGCGATTGCGTCAACGTTTAGGCCTTCAAGACCAGAACCAGCAAGTTGTTGGCCCATTTGTAGACCGATACCGTAGCTAGCTTTTTGCTCTACAGTTTCAAATTTTACTTCAGACATGAAAAGTCACTCTTTTTGTCAGTACGAAAAAGGTAAGAATACCAGTATTAGCAGCGTGAAGAAACGGCTAGTCCCTGATCACTTGCGCTTTACCGCGTCCAAATCACAGCCATGTCAATTTTCTTGCATTGAGCCCTGTTGTGACGGAAAGATCTATACTGTTGGTACTTTGGTTTTTATACTGTAGTTATTCAATGTATAGGACGCAGTGGTATGAATCGTCGTCAAAAGAAAAAGCAGAAAGTTGACCACTTAGCAGAACTCAAGGATCGACTGAATCAGGTCAAAGAGAAATTGAGCTCGATCGATATTAAAGGAATGAAAACCTCAGCAGTGCAAACTTGGGGCTCATTACCAAAATTACACCAAAGATTATTAATGGTGATTTCGCCGATCGTTCTTATCCTACTTGTTGTGCCGTTGCCTGAACCTAAAGTAGAGGCAACTCCGGTTACATCTCGCGTTGCGCTAGAGATAAATACCGTTGGGCTGAGCGAACAGCAAAACACCAAGAGTAGCTCATCAGAGCCGAGCAACAATAATTGGCAGGAATACCTAGTTAAGCAAGGTGATACCTTGGCTCAGGTTTTTCGAAACAACGATCTACCACTGTCTGATTTAAATGCGCTAGTGCGTATTGAAGGCGCAGACAAGCCACTCAGCCAGATCCGCAAAGGTCAATTGGTTCGATTCAAATTAGCTGAAACCGGACAACTTGATATCCTGCAATTAGAGAAGGGCGACACATCAGTTATGTTCTTCCGTTTATCTGATGGTGGTTTTGGCCGCAGCAAATAGGTATCTTGCGTGAGTTACGAACTCAACAGTACGAACGAGACAAAAAAGAGCTAAGCATTAGCTCTTTTTTTTGGTCGCTTGAAAGGCGCGAGCGGTAAGATGATCAACATAATACCAATGAAGGTTAGCGTATCAGGGACCTCATCGAACCATATGGCGCCAATTAACGCGACAAACACCAAGCCTGAATATTCAGCGAGAGCAATCTGGCTTGAGTGCGCTTTTTGGTAGGCCGCGACCGCAAGCCCGTTGTAGCTCAGTATTAGCGTTGCACTTAGTGCTATGTATCCAAGATGTTCTAAAGATACGGGCTGCCAATACAGTAAGCACAGTAGTAACGAGGCTGGGATAGAGAAGAGGGTTGTCCACCACAACGTGGTCACCACAGATTGTTCACTAGGGAGCTTTCGTACCAATACATTGAACAGGGCAAGCGTTAGTGCAGTCCCCAATGCAAACAGTGCTGCCCAGTGAAATTGCGATGGCCGTAAAACGATTAGCGCGCCAATAAAGCCGATAGTGGTGGCGATGACTTTGCCAAGCGCAGGCTGCTCTTTGAGTAGAAGTACTGACAGAGGCAGCATCAACAATGGGGCTACGTAAAATACCGCGTTAGCTGTCGCTAAGGACATATGGGTGATCGCGACCACCATACACCCACTGCCGATTAGGATCAGCTGTCCTCGAACTAAGGTGACTTTAGCTTGCTGTAAGCGGCGTTGTGCTTTGCTTTGGCTCAGCCACAGAGGGGTAATGAGCATTAGGGATATCAACTGACGGAAAAAAATATACTGAAGAGGCGGTACTTCACCATTCAATAATTTTACCGCTACGTCAGAGAGCGAGGCAAACAGGTTGCCCGCAATCAACAATAGGATACCGACAGTGATATTCGACATTACTTCTCTAATCTCATGTCTACGTGCGGAATATCATCTTCCAAGTACATTTCAGATATCGTCTTGAATCCATGGCTTGCGTAGAAGCTTTCTAGGTGTTCTTGTGCACCAATATCGATGGTCGTGTTCGGCCATAATGCCTCACAGCGAGTTAATGCTTCTACCAGTAATTTATGCCCTAAACCGTTGCCTCTTGCTGATAGTTTGGTGGCAACTCGGCCAATACTGGCATTGTCATAAGTCGTGCCAGGTGGTAATAAACGAGCACAAGCGATGAGTTCTCCGTCCGCATAGCCCATTAGGTGCTGAACACCTTCAAGGTTATCTTTGCCATCGAGCTCTGGATAAGGGCAAGTTTGCTCAACTACAAATACATCGACTCGTAGTTGCAGTAGTTGATAGAGCTGCTGTGTTGAAAGTTCAGAAAAGGGAATAGAGTGCCAAGTGATCATGTTTACATCCAGAGATTATCGATGCTTTGAATGTACTATGCACACTGACCGTTGGCATTAACTATTGTTAATTCGACCTTTAATTCTACTCAAGCTTATCGCGGTTATTCCTAAGTAGGCAGCGATTTGATTGTCGTTGAGGCGTTGTTCTAGGTCTGGGTAGTGCTCGCAGAAAAGCTGATAACGTTGCTCTGGGGTATAGAGCAACATGAAACGCTCTTTGTTTTCCTTGTGCATCAGCTGGGTTTCTAACAACTTTAAATACAAAGGATTATTAGAGGCGCGCCACTCGATCACGGCCTTCATTGGCAGTTCTAATAGCGTGATAGGCGTGAGGGTTTCAAGCAGGTAAGGGGACGCTTGGTTTTTTATCAAGCTTTCAAAGCCGATGATCCAGTCTTGCTCCCAGTAGAACTCTTTGCTGTATTGCTTGCCCTCATCAGTGAGGTAACAAGCGTGGCACAAGCCTTCAAGCACGAAGTAAATTGAGTCTGCCATCTCTCCTTGGTTAATAAGGATGTGTCTGGTTGGTAGCTCAAGAGGCTTGGCGACAGCGACGAGCGATTCAATCTGACTTTCTGAGAAGTCGAAGCTTTGCAGTTGTTCGATAAAAGAGGTGTGCATGAAAATAACCTAACCCAAATAAGAGCTGAAATCATCGCACTTATTTGAGTGTAGGTACAGTTCGAGCTAAATCAGCGTTGGGCGTGCTGCTCTAGGTAATCTTGAGCAAGTTCTCTACCCATGTATTTACCTAAGGTCTTTAAAGGGACCTTCTTAAGGTTCACCACAATCAAACCATCTAACGCATCATTAAATGATGGGTCGACATTAAAACACACCAGCTTGCCGTTCATCCCTAGATATTGGCGCAATAATACTGGTAGGCCTTTTCCTTGCTCCATGCGTGCTAACACTTTAGAGAGCAGAGGCACACTCGCCAGTGACGATAATAGATGATTCTGCCAGAACACATGACTACTGGTATTGAGCGGTGAAGAAGGGGAAACCAAACTTGCCTTTTCCTCATCATAGTGGTGAATCGATAAGGTAGTCGCGATCAACAGACGCGCATTGTGGCTGTAATCATTGCTGATACTGACCGGGCCAAATAGATGAGTGTATTGAGGATGTCGAGACACAAAGCTCGCAATGCCCTTCCATAGCAGTAACAGTGAATTAAGGCTCTTTTGGTAAGGTTTACTCACTACGGAGCGACCAAGCTCAATGCTGTTGTCTAACGTATCGATGAACTCCTGGTTATAGTTAAACAGACTTCGAGAATAGAGTTGGTCCAACCCGTGCTCTGCGATTAACTTGTCGACCATACCGAGTCGATAAGCACCGACCAATTCTGCCTTAGCTTTGTTCCACACAAACAATTGATGGTAGTAAAGGTCATACTCATCCAAGTCACAGGCAAGCCCACTGCCTTCTCCAACCTCACGGAAACTCTCTTCTCTGACTCGACCAATCTCACGCATTAAGTTGGGAATAGATTGGCTTGGCGTGCAGTAGACCTCGAAGTCACCTTGCTCGAGCAGTTTCATCTCTTCAGGGAGTGAGCTTATCTCTATTGCCAATACTTCGGGTGATATTGGCGCTATCACTTGGGTATCGAAAGAGGGTGCGTGGATTGGCGTGTTCGGACTATCTTGCTGACTCATTAGGTAGGTATTAAGTCGTAGGTAGTTGACGATATCCATCTCTTTTTCAAACGATTTAATCTCTGAATACGGAATCGATGAGCCAATCGAGATAGAGATAGTTGTCGCTTGTTTATTAAGAAGTTCACGCCCGAGTAGAGCGGTTCTCAACAGTGGATGTACACGACCCGCTTGATAGAAAAGCTCACTGTTTTTGCCATTGATAAAGATAGGAACCGTAGTGGCTTGATGACGTTTAACGAATTTCGCGACTGATTTGCTCCATTCGATATCCGTGAGTGTTTTAGCCCCTTTGCGGTAACTTGATACTTCCCCGGCAGGGAACACGATCAACAGCCCGCCATCGGCTAGGTGGCGATTGGCATCACGAATGGCTTTGGCATTGGTGCGTTTCGACTCTTTACTATTAAAGACATCGACTCCGATAAAAAGATCATCCAGTTCAGGCAGTCGCTTGAGTAACTCATTCGCTAATACCTTCACATCCTTTCTTACCGATCCTGCAAGATCAGCAAGGATCACACCTTCAATGGCGCCAAGTGGGTGGTTCGCCACAATCACGACAGGGCCTTCTTCAGGGATGTTTTCCGTGCTTCCCGATGCAACCGAGTAGTCGATATTGAGCGCCGATAGGGTGTAATTCATGAATTCGAAGCTAGATAACTCGTTTTTACGATCTTGGTAGAGTCGGTCTAGCTTAGATAGCCCAGTTGCCCACTCGACAACAGACTCACCTAAACCAAAAGGCGTGTAACGTGGTAAACGAAAAGGACTATCAATCATAATGAAGCTACCTTATTGACTAAAGCTGTTTAGGAAACCGTCTTGATTCTTGAAATCTTTCACACTTAAAAATGCACCGCATAACCAGACTAGGCATGCCATACCAAACAATAATCCGCCGTCGTAACCGACAATGTCACCCGCGGCATTGAACTCTGGCATTTGAATACCGAGTGGCGTAAACAGGTGGAAGAAAATTGCGCCAGTCATGATCCCCATACTCATAATGGCGCCGAGGCCATGCCAACGAGTGAACAACAAAATGGCCGCAATCAATTCAGCGAATCCAATCAAGTAGCCGCCAAACGAGCCAAACCAGCTTAAGCCTGACCATGTCGCTAGCGTGCCAAAGATATGCTCTGTCTCGTATGAGCCGGTGAACTTAAAGAACAGTGACTGAATAAACACAAAAGCGATAAATGCTGCCGGGAGATGTTTAGCTGGAGTGAATGTCATGGTTATTCCCTTACTTAATCAGCTGCGGCCAAGCTTTATCGGCTTGTTGAATATGCTGCGCACGGTCTTTCTCCCAGGTCTCCTGAATCTCTTGGTCGTAGTTCAGGTAAAGTTTGTCATCCACTATGGTCCAATACTGTGGATCGCCTGGAGCAAAATCGTTTTTGGCAGATACAGCCCATGCGCAATAACCACCATATTGAGGGGCATATTTTTCAGGATTATTAACAAATAAAGTCAGATTCTTTTCAGAAGAGAAATACCAATCCGCGCCTTTGTATTCAGTGCTGAATTGTTTACTGCCTTCAACAGGCTTGCCTGAGGTGAAGTAAGCTACGGTATCGTAGCCATCGAGTGCTTTGCTGCTAAAGAAGCCGGTATAGATTTCATCGGCGGCAAATACGTAAGGGCTAACAAGTAGCATGACCATGGTGATTAGTTTTCTCATGATGGACTCCATCTATAGATTGATTGCGGGTGATAAATCGAAGGTAAAGCGCTGCTGATTTATCTGGCACGGCTTGATTGGTTCGCAAGGTGAGCCGGATGCATAAAACATCGAGGCTTGACCGCGCAAATTACGTAAATGGGTAAAGCTGACTGTGTGTGCGTCTTCACGATGCATACAGGTTGCTAAATGAGGCTGTTCACTGTGATGGTGAGAGTGAAACTTGAGTAAATTCTGTTGGTTCTTACCTGTTGCGATGAGTTGATCGTATTGGGCTTGTCGGTAGGCTTGTACTCGTTCTAAATCAACACCGGATGAGAACAGTGGTGAGTCGGTTTCCACTATTTTCTGTTGAATACCATCCCACATGTAGGCAATTACCACACCGTTGCGCTGCGTTAAATTCGGAGCAAAAGCCAGTAAGGTAAATGGGGCAAACGAGTTTAGGTTGAGCCTATGAAAAGCCTCGGAAAGCTGACTGAGATTACGACTCGAGGATAGGTTTTTCAGTAATAAACCACGGCTGACCAAAGGACCGACTGGAACAATGCCTTGATAGTTATTGAGTAAGCATAGCGAAAGCCCGAACTCGTTGATGCTTATCCAGCTACCACCGCCCGTTGGGTCAAGTGGCATGATGATATCGACACCGTTGACTCGATATTGCTTAGGTGGCATCGCCAATGCTCGGGTCTTTTGTTCATCACGATTAAAAAAGACCTGATAGCCATTTTCTTCAAGTAGCCAAGATACTGAACACATGATTATTGCTCCCTCAGATAGCTACTGGTGGTTGGGGCATAACCAAAGGTGTTACAGGTTTCAACATCAAGGAAGGTGGTGATCACTTTGATCATCGCGTAGTGATGATTGGCGTGCAGCGCTGCAAAAGTCACTTCTCTTTCTAGTGTTGAAGGTAGGCTAGCGAACATTTGAGTATCCATCGAAACCTCAGTTTGGATCGTGATAGGTGCTTCTAGATCATGATGGTCTAATCGCTCTAGCCAATTGATCACGTAGTGGATCTCTTTGATTGCCATCGACCTATCGTATTCGACTGGGTGACCACGACGACGAGTGTTGTAATCAATGGTCGCATCCTCTTTCAAAATCAAAGCGTGAAAAAGATCCAGCGTATGGCGAGTATGCTCACCAATAGAGCTAGTGACATGTGGCTTAGCACTCGTTAGATAATCGCTATCAGAAATCGCTGTCAGAAACTCTAGGCCTTGATTCAGTATCTCTACCGCTCCCTTGATACTCGGAGATACAGCGGCAAAGGCGCTCGGCTGGGCTATCGGGTTCATGCATGTTCCTCGTATAAAGTTAGTCGGTGGTCGGATATTGTTGAACAAGGCGTCGCTCTTCTTGCCACGCGTTAAATAGGCTCTTAAAAGATGGAGGCTGGTGGCCTCGCTGTTTCTGTTGAGCGCCGATGTCAAAAAGAATGCGGTATTGTCGAAGTAGAGTAGAAAATATCTCTCGCAGTGGGGTGTTGCGATCCCATATGTGTCCAGCCTCGCTGCTTGCACCATTGACTTCAAGGATAGTGAAATCCTCACCTCTCATTAGGCTGTGCATGTCCTTAAACTTGACGTCGAGTCGACCAAAGTGGAAGCCATCGAAGTCGTCAAATATTTCATCTAAACGTTCGGTTAGAGCCTGAGTGATGTATTGATTACCATCTCGGAAGATACAGCCACGGCTATGGCTACCTGCAAACGCAAGCTGGAACTCTTCGCCCTCTGCGAGTACTTGATCCAACTTATTTTCATGTCTTGGTAGATACAGGTGACTGAGCTGCCCAGCTCGCGGGTTATCTGCTATTAATTGCTTGAGTGTCGAAGTGCCATCGCCAGTCACCATTGGCGAATATTTGAGAGTGATCGAAATGATCTCGCCTTGTTTGCTATTCGGGTAACGAACATAAAAAACACCAGCCTCAGCTTGATAAGGCGCTTTTTCTTGCAGCAAAAAGCGAGCATGATTTGGGAAGGATTCAATATATTGCTCAAGTTGATCTTGGTTATTGATCAGCTTGACGCCCACACCTCGGCAACCAAGATCCGGTTTCGCCACAATAGGGAAATCAAGATCCGATTGGATGAGTGCACTGCGCGCATCTTCTGCTTGTTTCTTACTGCTGAGATCGGTTTTGGTGAGGGTGATAAACGGCGAGATCCAGTGCTGGCTTGACGATCCGGCAAGGCTCAGTATCTCGTGTTTTGACTCACCGACCATGCCACTGAGTTTGATGCTCGGATTAGCGATCAGCGGCAGCGCCCAATCAAAATGCCGTAACCCTTGCATCAGGCTTTGAATGACCACTGGCGTGTAGAAAAACCAAGTTGGAAGAAACTCATAAGGAGAGACACTACGCACAGTATCTTCTTCAAGCAGAGGCATACCTGCATTAATTTGATGTGCTGGAATGATGTGAATATCTTGCGGTGAACTCATGATAGTCCTCTAGAGTAGGTTTTATTCATTAATCGATTACCGACAAACAACAAAGCGATGGCACACGGGATGACGATCCATTGATATTCAGAGGCTTGCAGCCACGCTGATGTCCCTAAATAGTAGATGGCAGAGAAGACAATGCCAGTCCATAACGCGGTGGCGCCGATCACGGCAAACAAGAAAGTAGGGAGAGGGATGGCGAAAAAACCACTTAAGGTAAAACCAACCGTGCGTAGCCCAGGAATAAAGCGGATAACAAAAAGACTGCTGAATGCGTTTTGACGTAATTTGGTGCGAAGTGCACGAAAGTATCGATTGGTGAGTGCCTTATAACGAACGCTTCTAAAATAACGCCCTGATTTACCAAGGTAATAAAGACCAAGATCCCCGGTGGCAATGCCAATGAAAATTGCAAGTAACGCATATTGCGGTGGGATGAGTGCTTGAGTCGCTAAACCAGCCGCCGTAACAATCGCCAGATCTTCAAGCAGGTAAGAAAGCGCGATAATGCCAAGCATAAGCCATAGCAGCGACTCCTCCCCTGAATTTAACCATGCTTGAATGCTCTCGACGGTGCCCATCAAATGTCCTTATCTATCCTATAGATGAATGGTTTATCGACCATTCATTGAGTGTAGTAAATTAAATAGACAGGAGGAGCTGAGAAAAACTTACAGCGAATTGCTGCTTTTTTACGTTGATTGGATTTAATAGGTGATTTGAGGTGTGCGATATTAGGCGAAGAATGAGCAGGAGTTTAAGCTTCGCAAGTTAAGGCTTTACACTGAGAATTTAGATAAGAAAAGAAAAAGGCTGAGTCGTTAAACTCAGCCTTTTAGAAGGTTAACTATTGATTACTAGAGTAATCTATTTAGTTAGATCAATTTGGTAAACGCCGAAACCAACATCGTCAGTGGCAACACGTTTCATTGGGTATTGACCCTTCTCTTTGATGAACTGTGCCGCTTTCTCACTTGGCGACGTTTCAAAGCGGATATCTAGCTTTTTATCCGTTTTGATTGGTGCGAATGACCAGTTGTTGTCAGCTGTTGGGCTCACTTGGCCTTGCTCTTTGCTTACGCGAGAGATGTAGTTCGCCAGTACAGTACGGTTCTCATCTGGTGCATCAAATGCGATGAAGTCTTCACCTGTGCCTGGGAATTTAGCGCTGTAAGCTCGGTAGTTGTTGGTTGCGATCAGGAAGTCTTGCTTCATGTCGATTGGCTTACCTTGGTAAGTTAGGCCAACAATACGCTGAGAATCAGGGTTAACCACTTTACAGTTTGCATCGTATTTCGCAGGCTGAGTTACGTCGATTTGGTAATTCACACCGTCGATAACATCGAAGTTGTAAGTACGGAAGTTATCCCACTCAATCAGCTGTTGTGGTGCTGTTGAGTTCACATCGATTTGGTTGAATTGGCCAGCAGAACACTCAAGCCACTCTTTTACTTCGTGACCCGTTACCTTCATCGCAACTAGCGTGTTCGGGTAAAGGTACAAGTCAGCCGCGTTACGGAATGTTAGTTGACCAGATTCCACTTCAGTGAAGTTTGCTGGGTCATTCTTACGACCGCCTGCTTTGAATGGTGCCGCTGCAGAAAGTACTGGTGTACCGTCTAGATCAGGGTCGCCTTGGATGAATTGCTCAACGTAATCTTTTTGTGCAAGGTTAACGATCTGTACGGTTGGATCGTCTTGTACTAGAGACAGGAAGCTGTACATCACGTCATCTGCTTTACCAATTGGTTGGTTTACAAAATCACGAGTACCTTGGTGGTCTTTTTCTAGTGCAGTTACGATGCCTTCATCTGCTGCAGCCAGTGATTTCTTCTCGATCTTGTCGTAGATAGGGCGAGCTTCAGATTGGCCTTTTACGACTTCCCACTTACCGTCTTTTTGCGCCAGTGTTAGGTCCATAACACCTACGTGGCTACCCCAACGACCTGGCATTACTGCCGCAACACCGTTCATGGTGCCGTTTTCGTTGTCAACGCCTTGGATGTTGTCGAAGCCTTTACCTGGGAATACGGCGTGAGAGTGACCGAATGCAATCGCATCAATACCTTCTACTTCAGATAGGTAAAGCGTCGAGTTCTCTTCGCCTGCTTTGTATGGGTCTTGAGATACGCCAGAGTGAGGGATCGCAACGATAACGTCTGCACCTTCAGCCTTCATTTGAGGTACTAGCTCGTTCGCTGTCTCAACGATGTCGCGAGCGATCACTTTACCTTCAAGGTTCTTTTTATCCCACGTCATGATTTGTGGTGGAACAAAGCCGATGTAACCCACTTTGATCTCGTGCTCTACGCCAGCTGTATCTGCGAACGTGTGTGTCTTGATGATGTAAGGCGTGAAGTAGTGCTCTTTTGTTTCAGCATCGTAAACGTTAGCACTGATGTATGGGAAATCAGCGTCGTTGATAGATTCTTCTAGGAACTCTAGGCCGTAGTTGAACTCGTGGTTACCGATGTTCGCTGCATCATAGCTTAGCTGGTTCATTGCTTTGTAAGCAGGGTGAACTTCACCGGCAACGATGCCTTTGTCTGCCATGTAGTCACCCATTGGGCTACCTTGCAGTAGGTCACCGTTATCAACTAATACGCTGTTTGTTACTTCGTTTTGAGCTTCTTTTACTAGAGTTGCAGTACGTGCTAAGCCAATTTTTTGTGATGGCTTGTCTTTGTAGTAGTCGTAATCCATTAGGTTGGTATGGATGTCAGTTGTCTCTACGACACGTAGTTTAATCACTTCATCGGTATCTGGTGTTGTTGTGCAGCCTGCGAGTGTCAGACCAAGACCTGCAAGTACAGCCAATGATAAAGGTTTCATTGCAACTTTCATTTTGTAGCTCCAAAGTGGATAGAAGAAAATTCGTTGCGTAATGTAACAAAATGGAATGAAACAATGATTACAACGAATGTTAATTCGTGACTTAGATCGATTACTTTATGGTGTTCTGCAAGATGCCTCCCAAAGCTGCTCAATCCATGCACAAATGATATCGATAAGATTAGTCCATTCATTTCACCTGGTTATCTATTTATTACACGCCTTATCAGCTTTTCGAATAAAAAATGAAATTTTAGAATTTCCAGTAATATGAGCGGCTCGTCATAATGCCTATATCAAGGACGTATCAGGCAGATGAATAGCAAGGACAGCTCAATCGAAGCTTCTGCTTTCTTCTAGTGCCAATACTCCCATTCACTAAGTGGATGAGCTAAATCCCTTGCTTGGTGAGACCAAGTAATGAATTGCTCGTAACGCGAGCCTTAAAGGAAGCACTGAAATGGACCAAGAACGTTTAACCCACCTAAAACAGCTAGAAGCGGAAAGTATTCATATTATCCGTGAAGTGGCGGCTGAGTTTGATAACCCAGTAATGATGTACTCCATCGGTAAAGATTCTTCTGTGATGCTTCATTTAGCTCGCAAAGCGTTTTACCCAGGTAAGATTCCATTCCCGCTGTTACACGTTGATACGGATTGGAAATTCCGCGAGATGATTGAGTTCCGTGACCGCACAGCCAAAAAGTACGGTTTTGACCTTTTGGTACATAAGAACCCTGAAGGTCTAGCAATGGGGTGTAGCCCATTTGTGCACGGCTCTTCTAAGCATACCGACATCATGAAAACTCAGGGCCTTAAGCAGGCGTTAAACAAGTATGGGTTCGATGCTGCTTTTGGTGGTGCTCGTCGTGATGAAGAGAAATCTCGAGCGAAAGAGCGTGTTTACTCTTTCCGCGATAAGAACCACACGTGGGATCCAAAGAACCAGCGTCCAGAGCTTTGGCACACTTATAACGGTCAGGTTAACAAGGGCGAAAGCATCCGTGTATTCCCTCTATCAAACTGGACTGAGCTGGATATTTGGCAATACATCTATCTAGAGAGCATCGATATTGTTCCACTTTACCTTTCAGATAAACGCCCGGTGGTTGAGCGTGATGGCATGCTGATCATGGTTGATGATGACCGTATGGAGCTGCAAGAAGGTGAAGTGATTGAAGAGAAAAGCGTTCGTTTTCGTACTTTAGGCTGTTACCCACTAACCGGAGCGGTTGAATCTGAGGCGAATACGCTAACAGGCATTATTGAAGAGATGCTGGTGGCGACGTCCAGTGAGCGTCAAGGTCGAGCGATTGACCATGATCAGTCGGGCTCAATGGAGCTGAAAAAGCGCCAAGGTTATTTCTAAGAATCTAAGGAAAGAAAAATGAATAGTGCAGTAGAAGCCGAATTGGCTGAACTAGGGATTGAAGGTTATCTGAGTCAGCATCAGCATAAATCTATGCTTAGATTCTTAACTTGTGGCTCGGTGGATGATGGCAAAAGTACGCTAATCGGTCGCTTACTCCATGATACAAAACAGATTTATGAAGATCAGTTAGCAGCGGTTCACTCGGATAGCCAACGAGTGGGTACCACAGGTGAGAAGCCTGATTTAGCACTGCTTGTTGATGGCCTGCAGGCTGAGCGTGAGCAAGGCATCACCATCGATGTTGCTTACCGCTACTTCTCGACGCAAAAGCGTAAATTCATTATTGCTGATACCCCAGGGCATGAGCAGTACACGCGCAACATGGCAACAGGCGCTTCAACGTGTGATCTGGCGGTGATCTTGATTGATGCTCGTAAGGGCGTTCTGGATCAAACGCGTCGTCATTCGTTTATTTCTAACTTGCTTGGTTTGAAGCATTTCATCGTTGCAGTCAACAAGATGGATCTCGTGGATTATTCACAAGATCGTTTTGAAGAGATTCGCGATGAATATCTAGAGTTTGCAGAAAACCTAGAAGGCGAAACTAACATTCAGATCTTGCCGGTTTCGGCGCTTGAAGGCATCAACGTTGCTGCACCAAGTAAAGAGCTAGCATGGTTTGAAGGCCCATCTCTACTGGAAGTGTTAGAGAACGTTGATATTGACCAAAAACGTTCTGCGGGCGAGTTCCGTTTCCCAGTGCAGTATGTGAATCGTCCTAACTTAGACTTCCGCGGCTTTGCCGGTACTGTGGCTTCTGGCCGTGTCAGCGTTGGTGATGAAATCAAGGCGTTGCCATCAGGAAAAACTTCTAAGGTTGCACGTATCGTAACCTTTGATGGTGATTTGGAATCTGCCCAGGCGGGCTTGGCGGTAACGCTGACCCTTGAAGATGAAATCGATATCAGTCGTGGTGATTTGATTGTGTTGGAAAACGCTCAGATTGAATCAACTAACCACGTATTGGCAGACATCGTGTGGATGACAGAGCAACCACTGCAACCGGGCAAAGCTTACGACATCAAGATCGCCGGTAAGAAGACTGTTGGTCAGGTTGAAACGGTTCGTCACCAATACGACATCAACAATCTCTCGACTCACGAAGTCGATGAGTTGCCACTGAATGGTATTGGCTTGTGTGAGTGGTCATTGAACGAGACTGTCGCACTGGACAAATACCGTGAAAGTGCCGATACCGGTGGCTTCATCGTGATCGACCGTCTAACTAACGTGACGGTTGGTGCGGGTTTGATTCGAGACCGTTTGGACTCTGTTGAACAGCAAGTCGGTAACTTCTCTGCATTTGAACTTGAGTTTAATGCATTGGTTCGCAAGCACTTCCCGCATTGGGATGCCAAAGATTTAAGCCAACTACTGAAGTCATAAACGACTGAGTAACAGCTTATTGAATCAGGCGGAAACTGATTGTTTCCGCCATAAAGGACGGGTATATGTGGCAACAAGGATTTGTATTAGCGATTTTGCTCGGCATCATTACTTGCCTGCTCGTTACCCGTATTAAGCCAAGCTTTATCTTTGCTGGCGCGGCGTTTATAGCTTTTATGGGCGGGATGATCGACCTTTCGAGCTTAGCCAATAACTTCACTAACTCTTCGTTACTGACGTTAATTCTTTTGATCCTCGCATCGAGTGCGTTGGAGAAAACTCGCTTGATCAGCTGGGTTAGCCGTAATATCTCTGAAGGTAGGCTAGGCACAGTGGTGGCAAAGTTGGGTATCTCTACAGCGCTGCTTTCTTCCTTTACCAATAACACGGCTGTAGTGGTCTCTTTGATCGGTGCGATCAAACGTAATCAGCAGCACGCGCCTTCTAAGTTACTTATTCCTTTGTCATACGCCGCTATTTTGGGGGGAACACTGACATTGATCGGCACCTCAACCAACTTGATCATCAATAGCTTTGTTGAAGATGCAGGATTGCCGAGCCTAAACTTTTTTACACCAACTTTGATCGGTTTAGCGGTCTTGGCTGGTGGCGTGTTGATCCTTATTCCTCTGAGTTACTTCTTACCTAGCTACGATGATGGATCGCAAGATGATCTACCTTATTTCTTAGAAGCCAGAGTTGAGCCAGGCTCTCCGTTGGTTGGTCGTAGTGTTAGTGAAAACAACTTAAGAGCATTGCGAAAACTTTTCTTAGCGGAAGTGATTCGTGACGGTAAAACCACCGCCTCGATTGACCCTGATTTTGTATTGCAGGCTCGTGACCGATTGCTGTTTTGTGGTGATGTAGAGAGCGTGGCAACACTACAAGAAATCCAAGGTTTAACCCTATTTGGTCAGCACCACCTCAACGGACAGAGCTTTGTTGAAGTAGTGGTGAGCTCGTCGGCAAGCTTCTGTAATAAAACATTGAAAACCAGCCAGTTTAGAGACCGGTTTGATGCGGTGGTCGTGGCGATTCGTCGTGGCCATGAACGTCTTGAAGGTGGTTTGGGTAACATCACGCTGACGGCAGGTGATACCTTAATTCTGGTGCCTGGCAAACGTTTTGAAGAGCAGCGCCAGCAACACAACAAAGAGTTTGTGTTGATGAATGATTTGGATTCGAGTGCCAAGCTTGATGCAGATAAATCGGCACTCGTGCTACTCGGTTTCACCAGTGTGATTGGCTTAGCGCTGCTTGATATGGTGCCGATAATTAAAGGCTTAGCTGGGTTCTTATTGTTGCTGGTAGCATTTGGTATCGTGCAGCTGAGTGAGCTTCGCCGCCGCTTTCCTGTTGATATTGTTGTGATTGTTGGGTCTGCACTCTCTATTGCTCAACTGATGATTTCATCTGGCTTATCTGAACGTATGGGGCAGATGTTTATGGAGGCCTTTAATGGCTGGGGCGTATTTGGTGCCTTGGTCGCGACTTATCTGATGACTCTGATTCTGACTGAGTTAGTCACCAATAACGCCGCAGCGGCACTCTCTTTCCCAATCGGCTACAGCATGGCGGTAGGCTATGGCGTTGACCCAATGCCATTCATCATGGCGGTATTGTTTGGTGCGAGTGCCAGTTTCATTTCGCCATACGGCTACCAAACTAACTTACTTGTTTATAGCGTAGGTAATTATCACCTCACAGATTATCTGCGCATCGGTATCCCAATCTCGATTGTTTACTCGGGCTTGGTACTGACCCTAATTCCTTACTTTTTTCCATTTTAATGCTGTTTATTTAAAGGACTATTTATGACCGCAGTACTCAAACACAAAGATGAGAATGTTGTGTGGCATCAACACTCGATTGATAAAGGATTCCGCGCGGATCTGAAATCACAAAAGCCTGCTGTGCTTTGGTTTACTGGATTATCTGGTTCTGGTAAATCGACAGTAGCTGGAGCACTTGAGAATCGCTTAGCGCAACTTGGTTACCATACCTATTTACTGGACGGTGATAATGTTCGTCATGGTTTGTGTAGTGATCTTGGCTTTTCTGAGCAAGACCGTCGAGAGAATATTCGTCGTATCGGTGAGTTAGCTAAATTGATGGCTGATGCTGGTTTGATTGTACTGTCTGCGTTTATTTCTCCTCACCAAGCTGAAAGGCAGCTGGTACGCGACTTATTGCCTGAAGGGGAGTTTCTTGAAGTGTTTGTGAATACACCATTAGAGGTGTGCGAACAGCGTGACCCTAAAGGCTTATATAAGAAAGCACGTGCGGGAGAAATTCCTAATTTCACGGGGATTAGTTCGACTTACGAAGCGCCACAGAACCCTGAGATTGATCTACCTGCAGGAGAGAAGACGATCGATGAATTGGTAGAGTTGTGCATTGATGCGTTAGAGAAGCGTAACATTTTAGCCAATTGAGACCGCTGGTATGACTAAGGCTGCCCATCAGCATGTCTGCTTGTTCGCCAAAAGCAGTGCAGCCTTACTCTACCGAGACAAGAAACCTATCCTCTAGATTCTCTTTTTTCTTCTCAATATTTTTCAGTTTTTACACCGTCTATTATCTAGACGGTGTAGTTCACACTGCTTTTCACTTCTGTCTGAACCGTGAATTTTTGGCTCAATAGCGCAATTAATTGGTCGTAATAAGGCATGTTGGGTTTATTGCCAAGCAAGGTACACAGTTCGTTGCCAGTAGGGCTGAATCGGTAGTACACCAACTTCACGCCTTTTGATAGCGGCGCCAGTGACATGCTCTTACCTTGATACGTCAGATGCAATGCAGGGTCGAAGTCGATCTCTCCAGACTCTAGCTCCGTGCCTAGAATAATGCCAAGTTCAATCAAGTGGAGAAGACTAGAGTAGGGCAGGTTATGCCCACCAAGGTTAATGGTGTTGGTGGTGTCTCTTTTACCAAAACTGAACAGCCCTGCGTGAGACTTAAAACCAAGTAGCAGTTTTTTACTGTTGTCACTACCAAAGCTACAACCCAGTGAAGCAGCTCTTTGCAAGGTCAGTGCTTCCTTTGGTGTCATATCTTTTAGGATTTGTAGCGCCTTCATCGACGTAGAGCCTGGGTTGGTGACTTCTCGTTTCAGCACCTGAGCCCACAGCCTTTGCATTGATGTGTTGTGGATCTCTTGTGCCATATCGAAAAAGCGGTACAGCCAGTCCTGATCTGGATCTCCAGCCGCTTCATCTTTACATGAAGAGTGGGCCAGTTTCAGGATCTGCTCTAGGTTCTTCTGGCGCAGCTCCTTACGTTTCTTCTCTCGCAATAACGCTCGCTCAATCAGAGTGCTAGCGGCTTTATCGTTCGTTTTTTCGCTATGACTAATTAAGGAATCTAAACCGAAGCTTTGGGCAATGTGCAGCATTCGACTGGCACTGTCGGCAATATGAGGCTTTTTCTCATGCTTGTGCTGTGTGTCGCTAGCATGCTCAATGATCACTGGCTGTTTGGTTTCTGACATAAGAGTACCGTTAGGAGACGAATCAATACCAATCGTAGTCATTGCTCTCAAGGCTTTTCCCTACGCTATTGCTGATCACTGACTTACTGTGATTGGTATAACTGTCTAAAATGTAACTCTTTATCTGATTGGTGGCTAGATTTTGCGTGCAGAGTTGAAGACTTCAACAAAATTTTACTTTTGATAATGATAATAAAATGTTAAATTTGTTGTAATTATCAAGGAGGAGTTATGAATCAAGTCAATGATAACAAGCTGAAAAAGCAGCTTGGTATAGGTTTATTACTCGCGACTTATGTGGGTGTGCTAGCTTATTTATCTAATTACATTGCGTAATTTAGAGGAACAATATCGTTATTAAACTGTTATTGAATAACTTGGTTTATTCAGTGACGGCGGCTCATCGCTGAGCCACCCTCCAAACGACTACATGTCGTCGTATTCTTCAATTGCAGTACCTTCAATCAGATAGCCCGTTTGCGCTAGATCGTGACTGATAGATTCTGTTTTCAGCGTACCTACCAAATAGATCACATCCCATAGTTGCTGGATTGGCGCGCCCTTAGGGAACTTAACGTAAATAATTTGGTTCGGTGGCGGTGGTGGAACATGGATACATGCACCAAAGTACGGTACTAACAGAAACTCAGTGATCATATTCTCATCGCCTTCCAATGGAATCACAAACCCTGGGATCTTAACCTTACTGCCGTTTAACTCCGGACGAACCGCTCCAAGTGTCGACTGTTGAGGCTTTTCCATACTGTTATGGTCAACCATCGGCATGCCAAACGAATCTAGTTGAGCGCGCTCTGATTCTGGAATCAAATCAATCCATTCGAGTGTTAATACCGATTCCTCATTCTGAGGTGTTTCAGCGTGAGCTGTACTGATAAATGGGAACATCATTAGCCCAAGTATCAGTAGGAATTTGCGTTGCATCGTAGGTTCCTATTTTAGATTCGAATCGTCATGCCATCAGACAATGACTGGCGGTAAGCCCTGAAAGCGGGAATGAAGCCGATAATTATTCCGGCAATTTGCACCAGCATAAGCAATTTCCACTCGTGTGGTGTGATTGCGGATATCGATATGTTGATACCATAACTTTGTTGCACAATAGGAGCAACTACTGCGATCAGAGCAAACAACACTGCAACGCCTAATGTGATGCCTAAGAAGGTCAGAGCACTGGCTTCACTAATCAGCAAACCAAATACATGGCGAGGCCTTGCGCCCATTGCACGCAGGATAGCCATCTCGCGACGTCTTTCTTGCAAGCTCGTTAGTAGGCTACTCAGCATTCCTAGTAAACCGGCAACCACTACAAACCCTGAAACAATGAGCAATGCTTGCTCTGCTACGGCCATCATGCCCCATAATTCATGCAGAGCAATGCCCGGCATAATTGCGCTTAACGGTTCTTGACGGTAGTTATTGATTTCTCTTTGCAGTGCGAAGGTTTGAATCTTTGAGTTCAAACCAAGCATCATCGCGGTGATTTGCTGAGGCTGGAAATCGTAGGTTTTCAAGGTTTCGGCATCTGGGGTATGCCCTAGGTTGGCACCCGACTCCCAACCAACGTGAATTGCTTCGATCGCTTCTAACGATACATGCACGGTTTTGTCTACTGGCGTTCCTGTTGGTGCGAGTATTCCGACAATCTTGAAGGGTAGGTTATCGTGTCGGCTGAACGCCACATCACTGATACCGTGTGCAAGAATGATTTGATCGCCAATCTTGTAATCTAACTTTTTCGCGACATCGGCACCAATCACCACATCAAATAGTTCATTAAACTCTTTACCTTGCTGGAAAGTAAGGGGTTGCTTACTTCCATAGCGGTAGTTTTCAAAGTAGCTATGGTTAGTACCCATCACACGGAAGCCTTTATGAGAATCACCCAATGAAATAGGGATCGCCCACTTTACGGCTTTGTGTTGGCTAAATTCTTGATAGCTTTTCCAGTCGATATTGTTGGTCGCATTGCCAATTCGAAATACAGAATAAAGCAGAAGGTTTACCTGGCCAGAACGGCCACCGACGATCAAGTCAGTACCTGAAATAGTATTGGCAAAGCTGCTCTTGGCTTCGGTTCTCACGCGCTCTACGCCGAGCAATAGAATGACAGACACTGCCACGGTAAGAATGGTCAGAATAGCTGTGGCTTTACGATTGAGTACGCTTTTTAAGGCTAAGTGAGTAATTACTTTCATACGACAACCTTAGCTTGGTTAACGGTTTTTAAATCTATGGTTCGAGTGAACAATTTTTCGAGTGTTGGATCGTGACTCACAAAGATAAGAGTAGAACCAGCTTGGTTAGCTTGTTCTAGCAACAGTTCGATAAAGGCTTCTCGGTTGTCATGATCCAATGCGGATGTTGGTTCATCTGCAATGATGATTTTAGGTTGGCCAATTAGGGCACGGGCTGCGGCGACACGTTGTTGTTGGCCAATACTCAGCTCAGTAACAGGTTTATCCATTAGGGCTTGAGGCAGCTTTAGTCGTAGTAATAAATCTTGAGCAGTGGCTTGTAGGCTGTTCTTACTTTCTGTGACTTGTTGTTTGCGAATAGTTGAGAACTGGCAAGGAAGCGTCACGTTATCGATTACTGATAGGTAAGGAAGCAGATTAAATTGCTGGAAGATATAACCTATATGGTCGGCTCTGAATTTGTCTCTTTGACGAGGTGTAAGCTGAGTCAGATCTTGACCTAAAATAGAGACTTCACCTTGCTCGGCTTGGTTGATTCCAGTCAGCAGCCCTAGCAATGTAGACTTGCCACAACCACTTGGCCCTTTTATGAAGAGGTGCTCTTGAGCTTGGATGTGCAGAGAAGGGATCTCTAGTGTTGGTGGTAATTCAGGCTTCCAACGAAAGCTAATATTTTCGAGTTTGACCACAAGTGATGAAGTGTCAGAAGACATGCGAGCTCCAATAATTAAAGCGGTGTATCTACTGGACAGCAATTAGAAGCATAAATTCCCTAGAGCACACCGATTTGAACAGCCAAGTAAGTAGGCACTTACTTGGCTGCTTATTTACGTTTAATCCGATCTAGGAGTGGTTAGAATCGAAAACTAATGCGCTCTGCGTTAAGAACTTCTTGTACTTGAGCGGTATCTGTTAGTAGGTTCACCGTCATTTTTTCAGTGTTGCTGAACTTAGAGAACCACTGAGTGTTAACTGTGTCTAGCTTAGCTACATCTGAACATTGGTAGTGGTACTCAACCGTGAACTCACCGTGGCCACCTTCAGAGTGGTCATGATCTTCATGATCGTGGTGGTCGTGACCTTCGTGGTCGTCATGATCATGTTCAGCGTGGTCATGGTCTTTGTGGTCGTCATGATCGTGCTCAGCGTGGTCATGGTCTTTATGGTCATCATGATCGTGCTCAGCGTGCTCATGGCCTTCGTGGTCGTCATGATCGTGTTTAGCGTGGTCATGGCCTTCGTGGTCATGTCCTTCATGCTCATTATGATCGCTTTCTAACGTGTTCGACACTGATTTAAATTTCAGAGTACAGTTCGCGTTGTTAAAGCTAAATAGCTCGTCTGGCTTGTTTAGTTGCGCGATAGCTTGTTCAAACACTTTCTTTTGCTCTGCTGTTTCTGGAGCATGTTCAAAGCCAACTACGTCTGCACCCGGGGCTGTCACTTCAACAAGCAGTTCTTGTCCGTCTTGAGCAATGTTTACTTCAACCTGACCATGCACGTGTGCACCGTGAGAGCGGAACTCTTCGTTAGCTAGAACATTAGTAGAGACAGTCATGCCGATAACAACGGCTAAAATAGAAGGTTTCATGTTTTTTTCCTGAATAAAGGTTAATTAAAAAGTAGTGGTAATTAAATAGTTTTGACAGGAGGAGAGCGCGCTAGATAAGCGAAATACAGGCGCTGTAGTGAGGTTACTGACTCCGTGATAACAACAGTAAACTCTGAATGAAACTCTGGAACTTGTGGTAACGAGTGCGAGGTAATGAACTGATTTATGGAAAACAGCTCACAGTGGTGTGAGGTGTGATGCTCTGGGTCAATATCCACCATATGTGTTGCTGCCAACACGCTTAGCATGAGCATAAGCCCAAGCAAGAAGCCTGTTTTTCGTTTCACATTGTTGGGTGTGTCTTGCCACATCAGGATGATTAACCACAGAATTAAAAAAGGATACTGTTATAATATAACAATATCCTTTGATAAGGTCTCGAAAAAGACGAGAATATCTGATTAAAGGCTCGCTTTAATCAATTCAATAACTTGCGTTACCTCTGATTCGTTAAGTGCGCCTTCTTTCACAAACAAGATTTTACCTTGTTTGTCTTGCACGATAATTGCTGAGCTCTCTTCTTTTAGAGCCCATGACGAAGCAACGGTGCCATTTTCATCCAAAACCATAGACGACCATGGAAATTCTTCTTTGCTGCTTTCAGCTGATGATTTTACAAAAGAGCCTGTGCCCCAAATTGCATCATCTTGGTTGATAATGGTGGTGGTTTGGTAGCTATCTTCTGAAAATTTGGATGCTGTAATTGCTGCCATCAGTGGTGCATTAAGCTCTTTAGAGCTGCTGCGGCCAGCAATCGCTTGAACGACACGGACTTTACCCAGAAGATCCTTGGTTGCCCAAGCTTGATATCCTGTAGCTCCGTCTTTTAGTACGATTTCACCATAGTTGCTAACATCAACGGCAGGAAGAGTTGAACCTACAGATAAGTTGTGAGCATTGGCGAAGAGTGGAGAGGCTGCGGCTAATAAAGCCAGTAGAGTTTTGTTTTTCATTATATTTTTGTTCCGCTTGTTGGTTTGCATTGGAAGTATAATATGAAATTTGAAAAATGCCTCTTTAACTTTTTTATCGTACGATGTAGAAATAAGTTGCAGGCTTGTTACCAAAGGGTATAATGCAACGATATCAAGATGAACAACAGATTATCTTGCTGTTTGCTAAAGGAATTAGCGATTAAATGTGCTTAGAATACGGTCGTGTTCAGGTGCGTGACAGTAGTACTCAAATGGAATTGAGGTTGTAATATGTTAAGAAAATTTTCTACTTACCGCCCACATCAGGTGGCGCGTTTCGTTAAAGTCCTATTCAAAGGCCAGTTTGCCATCGAAGGTGTCGGAGAGTTCCGTTTCGACCATGGTAAAGTGCTGCTCCCTGAAGTTTCAGATAAACAAAAGCTCACTATTTTTAAAGAAGTTAACGGCACGATTGCTGCTATGCCGATGTAATTAAGCTTTATTGATTGGTCTTGCTTCAAATAGATTAACAGCGAAAAGGGCTTCCGAATGGAAGCCCTTTTTTATGGATATCGTTTAAGGTAGTACAGCCTGACTGCCCTTTATTGTGGTGGGAAGCAAACGCCTGTTCCGCCCAATCCACAGTAGCCGTTAGGGTTTTTGGCTAGATATTGCTGGTGGTAGGTCTCAGCAAAAAAATATTTCCCTGCAGGCAGAACTTCCGTTGTGATTTCGTTGCCTAAAGAATCGGTAATGGCTCTTTGGTAATCTTGGCGAGATTGTTCAGCAATGGCTTGTTGCTCTTCACTGAAGGTGTAGATAGCCGAGCGGTATTGTGTACCTAAATCATTACCTTGGCGCATCCCCTGAGTTGGGTCATGACGCTCCCAGAAGGTCTCAAGTAGTTGTGCTAAAGACGTTTTCTCGCTATCAAAAATGACACGAACGACTTCAGTGTGGCCAGTTTGTCCGGTACACACTTGTTCATAGGTTGGATTTACTGTGTAACCGCCAGCGTAGCCCACTGATGTAGAAACCACACCGTCCAATTGCCAGAACAGGCGCTCAGCGCCCCAGAAACATCCCATACCTAATAACACTTGTTGTTGGGAACCAGAAGGAGCGGCGAGTAAGTCAGTTTGGTTAACGAAATGGCGCTCAGTAATTTGAATTGGAGCTGCATTTCCCGGTAATGCGGTTGCTGCGGAAACCAGTTGTTGTTTGTTTAGCATGTTATATTCCTTTTCGCATACGTTTACCGTGTCGGCTTTTGTAACTGTAGGCGTATTTAGCTCTTGGTTCGTATTAAATAAGTCTTTAAATTAGACCGTGTTATTACAGGATTTCTTACAGACTCAATGCCTTTTTAGCGGTATTATTTCTTTTTGATTATTAACGTATTGATAACTTCTTCACCAATTAAGCATGATAAGAAAAACTTTACCAGTTCTGTTTGGCACTCTATTGTCATCGACGCTCGCTTTTGCTGACGTTTCCCTTGAGATTAAAGGGCTTGATGGAGCGCTAGAAGATAATGTTGATGCTTATCTAAGTGCTGTGCCTGAAGAAGAATATGCGATTTCATTAAGGTTCCAGTCTCGCGTGGAATCTATGATTAAAGAAGCACTCAATGCGTTAGGTTACTACCAACCGACTATCACTTTTTCTCACTCCCAAGATGAAACTGAACTGACTGTAACTGTTGATCGGGGAGAGCCCGTTCTTATTTACGAATCAGACATCGTGCTGAGCGGGGAAGCCAAAGATGATCCAGATTTTTTAGCCTTGATTGCTAAGAGTAAGCTATCCAAAGGTTCGATTCTCAATCATGGTAACTACGACTCTTTGAAATCATCGATGCGCAACCTTGGATTAGCCAAAGGTTACTTCGACGGCTCGTATGAGCTCAGTAAGCTAGAAGTGGCTCCTGAGTTGAATCGAGCTTACATTCGCCTTCACTACAACAGTGGTATTCGTTATCACTTTGGCACTACCACGGTAACGGGCAGCCAAATAGAAGATGATAGGGTTCAATCGCTCAAGCCGTTTAAAGATGGTGAACCTTACTCGATTACTAAGGTTGGCGAGTACAACCAAAACCTGTCCAATACCGATTGGTTCTCTTCGGTTTTTGTTGAACCAGATTTAAGTCAACTGGGTGAAGGTCGAGAAATTCCAATGAAGGTTAGCCTTGCTCCTCAAGCGCGTAACCAAATTGAAACGGGTATCGGTGTATCTACCGACCTTGGCGTAAAAGGCACCCTGAAGTGGAAAAAACCTTGGGTTAATGAACAAGGCCATAGCTTCAATAGCAGCCTGTCGATTTCTAAACCTGAACAGACGATTACCGCTACCTATAAAATCCCTCTGGATGACGTGCTGAACGACTACTATCAAGTTAAGTACGGTATGAAAAACTTGGATAACCGTGACACCAAAAGTTTGGAATCGAACCTAGCGTTAGAAAGGTATTGGCGCCTTGATAATGGCTGGCAGCGCACCGTGTTCATTCGATACTTGGTTGAAAACTATGAGCAAGGTTTACAAGACGATTTGGCGCAATTCGTCTTGCCGGGTATTTCGTTTTCACGAACTCGAACTCGTGGTGGTTCGATGCCAATGTGGGGGGATAAACAAACCATCATGGTTGAGGCGGCTGATGACACCTTATTGTCGGAAACCAAGGTGGTACGTTTTCAAGGACAAACGGCTTGGATTCGTAGCATTGGTAATAACCATCGTGGTCTAACCCGCCTTCAATTTGGTGGTAACTTTGCCGATGAATTTGAGAAACTGTCTCCCTCGCTCAGATTCTTTGCTGGTGGTGATAACAGTATTCGAGGCTATGGCTATGAGTCGATCTCTCCTCGAGATGAAAGTGGTGCACTAACCGGTGCAAAGTTCATTGCAACCAGTTCATTTGAGTATCAATACCGTTTGGTTGGAAATTGGTGGGGAGCGGCTTTCTACGATATTGGTGATGCATTCAATGATACGCCAGAATGGAAGCACGGCACCGGTGTCGGTGTTCGTTGGGCATCGCCGGTTGGCCCTGTCAGTTTAGATTTTGCTTGGGGCCTAGATGCGAAGAAAGGTGACGAGTTCCAACTGCACTTTAGTTTAGGGCCAGAATTATGATCAAAGTGATGGGCAAATGCATAAAATGGACGTCGATTTTCTTGACGTCTATTTTGCTGTTGTTGATAGCCCTACTCGGTTTTGTACTGTTTACAAACCCTGGCTTAAACACTGTGTTGTGGGGCGCTGAAAAAGCTCTGCCACAACTTAAAGTGGGGAGCACAAAAGGTGCTCTGTTCCCGAACTTCACACTTAATAATGTTCAATTCAAAGATGATAGCCTCCATATCGATACCACAGTGGAAAAGCTGGTATTGGCTATTAATCCTCGCTGTTTACTCGACCCTAAGTTGTGTGTCGACCGCTTAGCGATTCAAGGTTTGGACTTCGCATTTACGGAATTACCTCCAGCTTCTGCAGAAGAGACAGAGCCGACTCCGCCAGTGACATCGCTGAAAACACCGCTACCAATCGTGATCAATCGTATTGCTTTGTCTGATATCAAACTGAATATCTTGGGTCATGAGATTGAATGGGGTTTGTTTTCAACTGCTTTGAGTATGCAGGGTGAAAAGCTGACGGTATCGCCAACCCTGTTCAATGACCTTAAAGTAAAAATTGCTGAATCGACGGAAGAACCACAGGCAGAACCTGTCGAACCAGAGCCTGCGGTGAAAACAGCAATTGAGCTGCCTGAGGTCTGGATTCCGTTACAGATTGTGTTAGAGCGCTTTGATTTAAATCACTTCACCTTAGTGCAAGAAACCCCAATTGTTGTCAATCATCTTGGACTCGAAGCTCAAGCGGGCGGGCATAAAGTGGATGTTTCAACACTTGAGCTCGATATACCGCAGGCGAGCGCGAACCTTTCTACTAAGGTTGAGCTTAAAGATGGTTATCCTTTAGAGCTTTCATTGGATGCTAAGGTGAAGGACACCGACCTTGCTGGTCAGAAGTTATCACTGAAAGCACAGGGGAGTGTGGCTAAGCTGCAGCTCGACTCGCAGTTTTCTGACTTGATAGAAGCCAAGCTCTCTGGAGAACTTCAACCTTTAGAGCCGACGCTGCCATTTGATTTACTGTTAGAAGATGGACAAGCACAATGGCCCCTAACTGGTAAAAGTGATTACCAAGCCGAAATTGAGCGCTTTAAGGCTGATGGCTCATTAGATGGCTTTAATGTTCAGCTCAAGGGCGAAGCCGATGGTAATGAAATCCCAGCTCTAGTCATCGACCTACAAGGTAAAGGTACCACTGAGCAAATAGAGCTTGAGCGACTGAAACTGAACACCTTGGGCGGTGAGCTCAATGGTGCGGTCAAAGCTAACTGGGCAAAGCTCGTTAATTGGCAAGCGGATGTGACCCTTAAAGATATTCAACCTGGTCTGCAGTGGCCAGAAGCTGAGGGCAATATTAGCGGTAGTTTAGTCACATCGGGTGAATTGACTGAGGCTGGGGGCTGGGCCATTGAGCTACCTCAGCTTGATATTGAAGGTATCTTGCGTGATTACCCGTTAGATATCGAAGGTCAGTTGTCGGCATCTGATCGCAGCGCCAGCGGTGAGCCTAAACTGAAAACCAGTGGTTTGAGTTTGGCGCACGGTGTGAACTCGATTAAGGCTCAGGGGCAGCTTGATAAACAGTGGGATATGGGTGTTGATATTTATTTCCCTGAGCTGGTGAAAAGTGTTCCTGATTTGAAAGGACAAGTGATTGGTAACATCCAACTTAGCGGTCCAACTCAAGAGCCTAAGGTCGACCTGACACTGAATGTAAATAAGGTGGACTGGAATAACGAGGCAACGCTTGAGTCATTATCACTTAATGGTTCTGTGGTCCCACTTCCGTTACCCGAAGCGCAAGCTGACCTTGCTTTAAAGGCTAAAAATTTAACTTATCAAGAACAAAACGTCGAAAGCATTGATTTGACCGTGAGTGGCGGTGAGAAAAAGCACACTGTGACTCTAGATGTGATATCTGACATTGTCTCTACAAGCCTAGCAATTTCTGGCGAGTTGATTCAGAAGCCTTCTCTCATTTGGGATGGCTCGTTAGACCGAGTAAAAGTCACCACTCAACAAGGCCCTTGGGTGCTTGATAAACCTGTCTCTATTAAGGCGGATGTCGACAATCAGTTTGCTGATGTTCAAGCGCACTGTTGGAAGCAAGCTGGTTCGAGTGTGTGTCTGGGCGAAGACATCCGTGCTGGGAAGTCGGGTGAGGCTAAGATTGCAATCAATCAGTTCGACTTCGATCAGATTAAAGCCTTTGTTCCAAAAGAGACTGAGCTACAAGGCTTAGTAAATGTTAAAGCTCATGCTAAGTGGTCGGAACAAGGCCAGCCAGAGGTAACAGTAAACCTTGATATGCCAAAAGGTCAGGCTGTACAGCAAGTCGGTGAGCCAATCACAATCGGTTGGGAGAGCATTGCCCTAAATGCTCAATTGAAAGACAACAAGCTAGATGCAGACTTCAAACTGGATGTTTCCGATAACGGTGACCTGTCTGGTACCGTGTCGCTGCCTGATGTTCTTGCACAAGATAAAATGGTCGATGCTGCGATTAAGTTGACGACCTTCCATTTGGATTTCTTACAGCCAATTTTAGGTGAATACAGCTTGTTGAAAGCCGACCTTGCGAGTGACCTGCAGGTGAAAGGTTCTTTGATGCACCCTCAAGTTTTTGGTCAATTCTCTGTGGATGGAATTCAAGTCAAAGGTGATGTAACTCCTATTGATGTGAAGGATGGCCGCATTGCTCTCGACTTTAATGGTTATAGCGCCAAGCTTGACGCTAACGTGGAAACACCAGATGGTCAGTTGGATATCGAAGGCTCTGGTGAGTGGCAAGATCTCCAAGCATGGCATTCGAATGTTAGGGTGTTTGCTGATGAGTTGATGGTGGTTGTTCCACCTATGGTCAAGGTTAAGGTCGTCCCTGATATGACCATAGACGTTACGCCTGAGCTTGCAAAAATTACTGGTGACATTGCATTACCGTGGGGCCGCATTGTCGTTGAAGACTTGCCACCGTCTGCAGTTGGTGTTTCTTCTGATCAGGTTATTTTGAATAAAGACCTGCAACCTGAAGGTGAATCGACCATTCCATTTAATGTGATGACCAATATTAATATTTCAATCGGTGATGACTTTAAATTGTCCGCTTTCGGCCTTGAAGGTGAATTGGTCGGTAAACTGAATGTGGCTCAAAAAGACCAAGGCCCGTTTGTGACGGGCGAGGTCAACATCGTTAACGGTACCTACCAATCGTTTGGACAAGACCTGCTTATCGAAGAGGGAAAAATCTTAATGAATGGGCCACCGGACCAGCCATACGTTGCGATCAATGCGATTCGTAACCCTGACAATACTCAAGATGATGTGACAGCTGGTATTCGAGTGACAGGGCCAGCGACAGAGCCAGCCATTGAGATTTATTCTGATCCTGCGATGCCGCAAGCAAATGCTCTTTCATACATCTTGCGGGGTCAAGATATTGATGGCGAGTCGAATGGCTCAATGACAACGACCTTAATTGGCTTGAGCTTAGCGAAGAGCGGTAAGGTCGTTGGTGAGATTGGTGAGGCCTTTGGTGTACAAGATTTGCAACTGGATACCGCAGGCTCTGGCGACGACTCACAAGTCACGGTAAGTGGTTACATCCTGCCTGGTTTACAGGTTAAGTATGGCGTTGGTATCTTCAATTCGCTTGGTGAGTTTACCGTTCGTTATCGATTGATGCAGGATCTCTACGTTGAAGCCGTTTCGGGTCTCGACAGCGCGGTCGACCTTCTCTATCAATTTGAATTCGAGTAGAACAGTTTGAGCTCGATCGGCAATGTTTTAGCTATTCATTTAACGCGCTTGCGTGAATGGCTTGTGGGGGGGTTATGAAGCATCTTGTTTTTGTTTATGGAACCTTGAGACAGGGTCAATCGAATCATCATTATTTGAAGGGCTGTGATTTACTTGGGCGATTTGATACTCCTGAGGAATACGCTCTTTTTGACCTAGATGCCTATCCCGCGATGATTTTTGGAAAGAAAAGTGTCGCTGGGGAAGTCTATATGATTAACGATGAAGTCTTGGCTTCGCTCGATCGGCTAGAAGATGTGCCTGTCGAGTATCGTCGCGAGCATATAGAGACTATATTTGGGTTAGCATGGGTATATTTGTATCAGCTTGATCTAACAGCTAATAAAGAAATACTTTCGGGTGACTGGTGTCAGCGGAACAATGATTCCTAACTAGTTAATCACCTTACGAGACAACAAAAAGCCAGCACTGAGGTGCTGGCTTTTTTAATGGTGTTTATTTGAGAATGAAGCGAGAGGGTTACTCTGGGTTCAGCTCTAGGAACTCTTCTACTTTACGAACCATGTTTGTTGAACCAACGAAGAAAGGTACACGTTGGTGCAGCTCAGTTGGTTTGATGTCCATGATACGTTGTGCACCGTCTGATGCAATACCGCCAGCTTGCTCCATAAGGAAAGCAATAGGGTTGCATTCATAAAGCAAACGCAATTTACCTTGAGGGTGGCTCTCTGTACTTGGGTACAAGTAGATGCCGCCTTTTAGCAAGTTACGGTGGAAATCAGACACAAGAGAACCAATGTAACGTGACGTGTAAGGGCGGTTATCGCTTGGCTCACTTTCCTGACAGTATTTGATGTACTTCTTAACACCGGTTGGGAAGCGGATGTAGTTACCTTCGTTGATCGAGTAGATCTTGCCTTCGTCTGGAATCATCATGTTTTCATGAGATAGACAGAAAGTACCCAGAGATGGATCGTAGGTGAAACCATTTACGCCAGCACCAGTTGTGTAAACCAGCATGGTTGAAGAACCGTAAATTACGTAACCGGCAGCTACCTGTTTGTGACCTGGTTGCAGGAAGTCTTCTTGAGTCGGTGGTGTTCCGATTGGAGAGACACGGCGGTAGATAGAGAAAATCGTACCAACCGATACATTTACATCGATATTTGATGAACCATCAAGTGGGTCCATCAACACGACGTATTTTGCGTTTTTGTTGAGCTCTTTATTGAAGGCAACCGCTTCGTCTTCTTCTTCACTTGCTACACCACAAACTTGGTCACGAGCTTCTAGAGCCGCTTTAAATTTGTCGTTCGCATAAAGGTCTAGCTTCTGCTGCTCTTCACCTTGAACGTTGTCTGTACCAACAGCGCCAGTAATGTCGACAAGACCTGCTTTGTTGATTTCACGGTTAACAATTTTTGCAGCAAGACGAATTGATGACAAAAGGGATGATAGATCACCACTTGCATGGGGAAAGTCACTCTGTTTCTCAACAATGAACTCACCAAGGGTGCGCATCTCAGACATGTTATTTCCTTAAACTTCTCTGAATATTAGGGGGGATTTGAGCACCATAGAATTTGCCTCTTAAGTGGGCTTTATTCATCTAGACGCTTACCTAAATTCTAAGGCTTAGATCTTTTTAATGGTAATGAACTAAGCGACACAGATCTCACTTACTATGTCGACTCAATTTGTTTTGCATTGCTGCTCGCTTTTAAGCGTCATTTAATGATAATGAGTACAAGCCGTTTTAATTAGGCACTGTTTATTTAGCCAAGCGTTTTGGAAGCAATTTATGCATATTCATATCTTAGGAATTTGTGGCACCTTCATGGGTGGTGCTGCGGTATTGGCTCGTCAATTAGGTCACAAGGTTACGGGTAGTGACGCGAATGTTTACCCACCAATGAGCACCTTGTTGGAGTCGCAAGGGATTGAAATTATTGAAGGGTTCGACCCAAGCCAACTAGAGCCTAGGCCTGACCTGGTCGTTATCGGTAATGCGATGAGCCGTGGTAACCCATGTGTTGAGTATGTTTTGGATAACAACCTTAGATACACCTCTGGTCCACAATGGCTGCAAGAGTTCTTACTGCATGACCGCTGGGTTCTTGCGGTGTCCGGTACTCACGGTAAAACCACAACTTCCAGTATGTTGGCTTGGATCTTAGAAGACTGCGGTTATGCGCCAGGCTTTTTAGTTGGTGGGGTATTGGGTAACTTTGGTATCTCTGCTCGCTTAGGTGACAGCATGTTCTTCGTGGTAGAAGCCGACGAATACGACAGTGCTTTTTTCGACAAACGCTCTAAGTTCGTTCATTACCATCCAAGAACCTTGGTAATGAATAACCTTGAGTTCGATCATGCCGACATTTTTGACGATCTTGAAGCGATCAAACGTCAATTCCATCATTTAGTGCGAACTGTGCCTAGCAATGGTCGTATTTTCTCACCCAAGCAGGATACTGCTATTCAAGATGTTCTATCTCGTGGCTGTTGGAGTGAGACTGAATCGAGTGGCGAAGCTGGCGATTGGGATGCCAAAAAACGAGTTAAAGACGGCTCTAAATTTGAGGTCTACTTCCAAGGCGAATGTGTTGGTACGGTAGACTGGGACTTGGTTGGTGATCACAACGTCAGCAATGCTCTTATGGCGATTGCTGCGGCAAGGCATGTGGGTGTGACGCCTGATTTAGCGTGCGAATCGTTGGCGAAATTCATCAATACTAAACGTCGTCTAGAGTTTAAAGGCGAGGTAGCTGGTGTGTCTGTTTATGATGATTTTGCTCATCACCCAACGGCGATTGAACTTACGCTCGGCGGCTTACGTAATAAGGTCGACTCGAAAAAAATCATTGCCGTTTTAGAGCCTCGTTCCGCCACCATGAAACGTGGTGTGCATAAAGAAACCTTGGCTGATTCGCTTAAACAAGCGGATTCCACCTACTTATTCCAACCGGACAACATTGATTGGTCGGTGCAGGATGTCGCAGATGCTTGTCATCAGCCTGCACATGTTAGTGACGATATGGATGTATTTGTTGCTAAAATTGTCTCAGAGGCGCAAGCGGGCGACCAAATTCTGGTAATGAGTAATGGTGGCTTTGGTGGTATTCACCAGAAATTGTTGGACGCGTTAGCTCTTAAAGGTTAACCCTGTCCACGACTTTATAATTGAAGTAACTGAGAACATGACAAAACACGATAAAGCGATAACTCTTGCTTTTACTGGCGCATCTGGTGCGCCTTACGGACTGCGCTTGCTTGAATGCTTGTTGGCAGCAGACTATCAGGTCTATCTGTTGATCTCGTCGGCAGCGCGAGTGGTGTTGGCTACTGAGCATGAGCTTAAGTTACCTGCTGGGCCAGATGCGGCAAAGCAAGCCTTGGTTAAGCACTTGGGCTGCGATCCAGAAAAGCTGGTGGTATGCGGCAAAGATGACTGGTTCTCTCCAGTTGCATCAGGTTCTGCAGCGCCGAAGCAGATGGTGGTCTGCCCATGTTCTGCGGGCAGTTTGGCATCCATTGCTCATGGGTTATCGGATAACCTGATTGAGCGCGCAGCAGATGTGGTGATGAAAGAGCGAGGCCAGCTGTTATTGGTGGTTCGTGAAACGCCATTCTCAACGCTACATCTAGAGAACATGCACAAGCTATCGACGATGGGTGTGACGGTCATGCCAGCCGCACCGGGTTTTTATCACCAACCTAAGTCAATAGAAGACCTGGTCGATTTCATGGTGGCGCGCATTCTGGACCATCTTGGTATTGAGCAAGGTTTAGTGCCTAGATGGGGCTACGATCAACGTAATTGATCCAAACTTGATAGCTTATTGTTAAAAATCGAATTACAATTCTGAACACTCATCGGGGAGCACACCATTCAAATAATGAATGCGAGCTGAGATCAAGCAGGTGCTTGGGACCCGTAAACCTGAACCAGATAATGCTGGCGTAGGAATTGAGTTAGGAACAACCTCTATCGTTCTCCTCCCTCAAACCTGTGCCGCTCAGACCATGGAGAGCGTCCAGTGAAATTCACATTAACTACCCTTGCTGTTACTACAGCGATCTCTTTTTCTGCCTTTGCTGCAGACGATACGTTAACCGTCTACACCTATGACTCTTTTGCTGCGGATTGGGGTCCTCGTCCTGTCGTAGAGAAAGCGTTTGAAGAAAAGTGTGGCTGTGATGTGAATTTTGTCGCGCTCGAAGATGGTGTCTCTATCTTGAACCGTTTACGCCTTGAAGGCGGCAACAGCAAAGCTGACATTGTATTGGGCCTAGACAATAACCTCATGGCTGAAGCGAAAGCGACTGGCTTACTGGCTGAGCATAATGTTGATACATCATCAGTAACACTGCCAAATGGTTGGGACGACAATACATTTGTCCCTTACGACTTTGGCTACTTCGCTTTTGTCTACAATACAGAGAAGCTAGCAAACCCACCGAAAAGTCTGAAAGAGTTGGTTGAGCAACGTGAAGACCTGAAGGTTATCTACCAAGATCCACGTACTTCAACACCGGGTCAAGGCATGATGCTTTGGATGAAATCGGTATACGGTGATGAAGCGACAGCGGCATGGAAGAAGCTAGCTCAGAAAACGGTGACGGTAACTAAAGGCTGGTCTGAAGCTTACTCTATGTTCCTAGAGGGCGAATCTGATTTAGTATTGTCTTACACCACTTCTCCGGCTTACCACATCATTGCGGAGAACGATTCTAAGTACGCAGCTGCGAACTTTGAAGAGGGACATTACACTCAAGTGGAAGTGGCAGCAAAGGTCAAAGGCAGTAAGAATGAAAAGCTTGCTGATGAGTTTATGGCGTTTATCCTAAGTGATAAATTCCAATCGGCGATGCCGACAGGCAACTGGATGTACCCAGTGACAGATGTTGAGCTACCTAAAGGTTTCGAACAACTGACGGTACCTCAGCAAGCGTTAAGCTTTAGCTCTGAAGAGATCGCCGAGAAGCGTAGGCCTTGGATTCGTGAATGGCAGAGTGCGCTTACTTTTTAATTTACTTTTAAAAGAATGAACGGCCTGTATTTAAAGCCATTCTTTATGTTTGGAATGGACTTTTTACGGTAATAATCAATTTATGATAAAGAAAACGCCTAAGGTCGGTATTTGGGTTGCGATACTCATTACCGCCTTCGTGGTTTCAGCAGTAGGGGCATTGCTTAGCAATGCCCCTTCTCTTGATATCAGCCAAGTATGGTCCGATCCCTACTATTGGCATGTAACGAAGTTCAGTTTTTATCAAGCGACACTCTCAACGGTGCTGAGTGTTGGCTTTGCTATACCTATTGCACACGCCCTGTGTCGCAGACAGTTTTTTGGGCGAGCACTACTGTTAAGGCTCTTTGCGTCGACCTTAGTTCTGCCTGTGTTGGTCGGTGTATTCGGTTTGTTAGCGATTTACGGCAACAGTGGGTGGTTAGCTAAATCCTTGGCGAACTTCGACATTGAGCTCCCATTCTCTATTTATGGCCTGAATGGTATTTTGTTGGCACACGTCTTCTTCAACCTGCCTTATGCTAGTCGCTTACTTCTGCAAGCGTTAGATACCGTGCCTGCAGAGCAGCACAAGTTGTGTGCGCATTTAGGCATGAGTCATTGGAATAAATTCAAATGGGTTGAATGGCCTCGCTTAAGACAACAGTTACCCCATGTATGTGGCTTAGTCTTCATGCTGTGCTTTACCAGCTTTGCAACTGTGATGGCGCTGGGCGGTGGGCCTAAGTCAACCACTATTGAGCTCGCTATTTATCAGGCGATTAAATTCGACTTTGATCTGCAAGCGGGGGCTTTGCTGGCGATATGGCAAATGCTGTTATGTGGCTTGTTAGCGGTGAGTATTCAGCGCCTATCTAAGCCTATCTCAGTGACGGCGAGTCAGCTGTCGGAAGAGAAGTATTTGGTTAAGGACAGCTGGTGGTCAAAAGCTTGGGATAGCTTTTGGATCATCATGGTATCAATACTCGTATTACCGCCACTGTTGATGGTGCTTGTTAGTGGTATTAACGCTCAAGCCTTGACAGTACTGAGCAGTGAGCCATTTTGGGCGGCGCTGATGACGTCGGTGAGAGTCGCTTTATTGGCGAGTGTTATTGCTGTTGGCATAGGTATCGCTATATTGCTCACGAGCCGAGCATGGCGCTTGCAAAATAAGACGATCAGAGCCGATAAAATCGAGCTGATCGGCACTATTATCTTGGTGACGCCGGGATTAGTGATCAGCACAGGTATCTTCTTATTGCTACGTTCATTTACCGATGTGTTCAGCTTGGCTTTCTTTATTGTGATTGCCGTAAATAGCCTAATGGCGCTGCCTTATGTGATTAAGACACTTGCCCAACCTATGTTGCATCTGTCTCAGCAATATCAATATGTGTGTGCCAGTTTAGGTATGACTGGCTTTACTCGCTTTAGGTTAGTGGAGTGGCGTGCATTGCGTAAACCGATGGCGCAGGCTTTCTCAATCAGTTTTATGTTGGCGATGGGCGATCTAAGCGCGATTGCCTTGTTTGGTAGCCAAGACTTTAGAACCTTGCCTTTGTATCTATTCCAATTGTTAGGTAGCTATCAAATGGAAGCGGCTGCTGTGGTGTCAGTGAGTTTGCTGTTACTGAGTGTTGGCAGCTTTAGCCTGATTGAATTTTTGTTTACTCGAAGCTCAAAGCTAAAGAGTTAAGGAACCTATGATGTTAGTGATGAAAGATGTGGATTACCACTACCACCAAGAGTTGTTTAGTTTTGATTTCCAAGCCGAGCAGGGTGATATTGTTGCTCTGATGGGGCCAAGTGGTGCGGGTAAATCAACGCTACTCGCATTGGTTGCTGGGTTTATTGAGCCAACATCGGGTGAGATTTCAGTGGCCGGCCAGTCGCTTATTGGCAAAGAAGCACATCAGCGACCTTTGGCAATGCTGTTTCAAGAACACAACCTATTTGCTCACCTCACGGTACGTGAAAATATTGGTTTAGGGTTGCATCCTGGGTTAAAGCTTACCGCAACCCAAAAGCAATCTGTGGAACAAGCCGCAGCGCAAGTTGGTGTTGCTGAGTATTTGGATCGATTGCCTGAGCACTTATCAGGCGGTCAACGCCAACGTGTCGCCTTAGCGCGTTGTTTTGTTCAGCCTCATGATATTTGGCTGCTTGATGAACCTTTCTCTGCGCTTGATCCTTTGCTGCGAGAAGAGATGCTTAGCTTAGTGAAGCGATTAGCGGCAGAGCGAAATATTACGGTTTTGATGGTGACGCACCATTTAGGTGATGCGCGTAGCATTGCGAATAAATTTGTGTTCGTTGCTTTGGGGAAGGTATTGGTTGAGGATTCAATTGAGGTACTCACTGTCGACCACCCTCAGCCAGAGCTCAGCTCGTTTGTTGGAGCTGGCGAGTAGTACTCAATGAACAACAGAATCAAAAAAGACCTAGCGTGTGCTAGGTCTTTTTATAGGGAGCTGATAACACGATGACGGATTAGTCGTCTTGTTTTAGCTCTTTCAGAATTTGGAAGATCTCACGGAAAGCCTTTGCTGGCTTGTTTGCTTTCTTCTCTTTGTTAGCTTGGCGAGCAAGTTGACGAAGACGTTGACGGTCTGCTTCAGGGTACATTTCCATGACTTCTGAAATAGCAGCATCACCTTCTTCAACGATACGGTCACGCAGTTGCTCAAGCTTGTGTAGCTCTGCTGTTGCTTGTGAGTGCTTGTTACGTACCTTGTCCAAAGCCGCTTGAATCGGCTCTGGGTCGATGTTACGCATGATCTTACCAATGTATTGAAGCTGGCGACGTTTTGCTTCGTTTTTAAAGCGCTGTGCGTCTTTAATCGCGAGTGCCAAATCTTCAGACAGAGGGAATTTCTCTAATACTGATGGCTTTAGGGTAACAAGTTCTTCCCCTAGTTTCTGTAGGGCTTCCATGTCCGTTTTCATTTCGGTTTTACTTACCCAGATGATTTCTTCTTCTGGTTCCCATGGAGCTTTTTGGTTTTTGCGAGCCATCTTTTCTGCCTATGTCACTATCTCAAACGAATATATTGCCTATTTTAGCAAGAATCTTGGGGAGAAAGCGAAATTCTTGTTATCCTACGTAATATTGACCTACAAAATTAGAATAGATATGGATGTAAAACAGCAAGTCGCCCAGCAAAGAGTTGATCTAGAAGCCGCAGTTGCAAAAGCGTTGGACATGGCCTCTGTGAGTGCCGACGCCGCTGAGGTCGCTATTACTAAGTCAACGGGTTTGAGTGTTTCAACACGCATGTGTGAAGTGGAAAACGTTGAATTTAATAGTGATGGTGCGCTAGGCATTACTGTTTATCGCGGCCAGAAAAAAGGCAGTGCATCTACATCTGATCTGAGTGAAAAAGCGATTGCTCAAACAGTCGCAGCTGCACTCGATATCGCTCAGTACACCTCGGAAGATCCGTTCGCTGGCCCTGCAGCAAAAGAATACATGGTGAAAGAGATTCCAGACTTGGACCTTTTTCACCCTGATGAACCAAACCCAGACTATGCCGCTGAGATTGCGATTGCTGCTGAGAAGCAAGCATTAGCTTATAGCGACAAGATCAAACAAAGTGATGGCGCGAGTTACGACAGCCACTATGGTGTTAAGGTCTATGGTAACAGCCACGGTTTGCTAGCAAGTTATGCATCTAGCCGTCATAGCACGAGCTGTTGCGTGATTGGTCAGGGTGCTAATGGTGAAATGGAACGTGACTACAGCTATACCGTTGCACGTCACCGTGATGAGCTAAGGACGCCTGAGCGCGTAGGTCAAGAAGCAGCAGAAAAGACCATTAGCCGCTTAGATGCTAAAAAGCTAGCAACAGGTCAATACCCGATCATGTTCGCCAATGATGTAGCGACTGGCCTTATTGGTCACCTAGTGATGGCGATCAGCGGTGGTAACCTGTATCGCAAAGCATCCTTCCTATTGGATCATCTAGGTCAGAAAATCTTGCCAGATTGGTTCAATATCTTTGAGCGCCCACATATCTTACGTGGCTTGGCGTCGAGCCCATTTGATAGTGAAGGGGTATTTACTCAAGATCGTGAAATCATCACTGACGGTGTTTTAGCCACTTATCTACTAACGAGTTACGCAGCACGTAAAATGGATATGACACCGACAGGTCATGCTGGTGGTATTCATAACTGGTTCGTTAAGTCGACAGGTCAAAACTTTGAGCAGATGCTGAAAGAGTTGGGTACTGGCTTCCTCGTAACTGAAGTGATGGGCCAAGGCGTAAATACTGTCACTGGCGATTATTCTCGTGGCGCTGCAGGTTTCTGGGTTGAGAATGGAGAAATCCAATACCCAGTATCGGAAGTGACGATCGCGGGTAACCTAAAAGACATGTTCAACCAGATCGTTGCAGTGGGTAACGACGTTGAAACACGCTCTCAAATTCAGACGGGTTCTATCCTGCTTGAGTCTATGAAAGTGGCAGGTGAGTAATTCACTTAACGCCAACTTGAAGAACTAAAAAAGGGAGCCGATGGCTCCCTTTTTGTATTCAGTGTTTCGCAGTTAAAGTGACTTATGACGACAACTTAGATAAGTATGGTCGCTAAGCCTAAGAACACCGATAGGCCAATAACATCAGTTACTGTTGTGAGCGCCATACCACCGGCTAGGGCTGGGTCGATATTCATCTTCTTCAGCATCACTGGAATGGTTACACCAGCGATACCTGCCACAATCAAGTTGGTCATCATTGCTGCTGAGATGATGCCTCCCAGTATCCAGTTGCCTTTCCAAGCTACCACAATACCACCAATGATAACGGCCCATAGAACGCCGTTGAGGAAGCCGATAGCTGCCTCTTTGAATAGTAGTTCGCGTTTGTTACTGTCACCGATGTGACCAAGTGCTAAACCACGAATCACTAGAGCAACGGTTTGGTTACCAGCAACACCACCCATCGACGGTACAATCGTCATCAGAACCGCAATCGCAGCCATTTGGTCGAGCGTTGCTTCAAACATGTTCGAAACAGATGCGGCAGCAAGCGCTGCTAGAACGTTAGCACCAAGCCATACGCTACGACGACGAGCCGATTTTACGACCGGTGCGAAGGTATCTTCGTCATCGTCCATACCTGCCATACTCATCATCGAGTGTTCGGCATCTTCACGGATAACATCAACCACGTCATCGATGGTGATACGACCAACGAGATGTTGGTTGCTATCGACAACCGGTGCTGAAACCCAGTTACGACGCTCAAATAAGCTCGCGATATCCGACGCGCTGGTCTCTACTGAGATGGCTTCATCTGCATCGTCCATCACTTCTGAAACGGCGATATCAGGCTGAGTCGTAATCAGTGTCGTCAGTGACAAGTTACCAATAAGGCGCTCTTCTTCATCAATGACATACAGAGCATCGGTTGCATCAGGCAGTTCGCCACGCATACGTAAATAACGCAATACAACATCGACATCGACATCACCACGAATCGTGATTACGTCGGTATTCATGATCGCACCGGCAGAATCTTCTGGGTACGACAGGGCGGTTTCAACTAGTGCACGATCGGCGGAGTCCATTTGAGAAAGGACTTCGCGAGATACATCGTCGGGCAGGCTTCGAAGTACGTACGCGACGTCATCGGTCTCCATGCCTTCGGTTGCTTCGGCCAAGGTCTCTGGTGCCATTTTTGACACAAGAGCATCTTTGACGTCTTCGTTTAGTTCATCAAGAATTTCACCGTAGTCTTCTGGATCGGTGAGTTGCCAGAGTACGTCACGACTTTTGCGAGGGGAGGCTTCTAAAAGGTGTGCAATATCCTCAGGTTCCATGTCCTGAAGTTGTCGGCGTACGTGAACAAATCGGCCGTTTTCTAGGGCTTCGCTGACTTCTTGGAGGGTTTGGTGAGCTTGGTCGAATTCTAATTGCTCTGCCATATTTTCCTCCTATCTCATTATTCTTACAATGCTTGGAATAGTAACTTAATTCTAGGGCTTATTTAAATCATAAACTTAGGTAGAACTAAGATTTAATATAGGTTGGTTCACCGTTTGAGTTTGCGGTGTTGTGAGTAAAGCGTCTTGGCTACTCACCCTCATCAAATTTATCTTCGATAAGGTGGCAAACGGCATCAAGTGCTTGTTGTGAATCAGTACCCGAAGCTTGAATCGTGATGTGTTGGCCTTGGGCTGACTCCAGCATCAATAGTCCCATTACGCTGTCTGCGGTGGCACTTTTATCTTCTTCACTATGAATTGTGATAGTGGCATCAAAGCTTTGTGCAAGCTCAACCAACTTTACGGCCGCTCTAGCGTGAAGACCCAAACGGTTTTGGATCAGTACAGTTCGAGTTAATTCCATGGTTAGCCCTGTTGATGCTTCTCTAAAGAGGCATGTCTGATTTGAACTTGATGACCAAGTTGTTCGAAGTATTCGCCAATTTTCTGCGTTAGATACACCGAGCGGTGCTTACCACCAGTACAACCAATGGCTACCGTTAGGTAACTGCGATTGTTTTTCTCTAACATTGGTAGCCACTGCTCAACAAAGCCTTGAATCTGTTGTTTGAGTTCAATCACTTCTTGATGCTGCTCTAGGAAGGAGTGAATCGGAGCATCAAGGCCTGTCATTGGTCGTAAGTCAGGTTCCCAGTGAGGGTTTGGCAAGAAGCGAACATCAAACACGTAGTCGGCATCGCTTGGCAGACCAAATTTAAAGCCGAAAGATTGAAAGACAATGATTAGTTCTTGCTTCTCTTTGCCTTCGACTTTAAAGCGCACTTTTTCACTCAACTCGTAGAGGTTGCAGTCACTGCTATCAATCACAATGCTGGCTTGCTCTGCTAGAGGGCTGAGAAGTGTCTTTTCTAAATCAATAGCCTGCTCCAGAGAAAGTTTCTCTTGGCCAATTGATAAAGGGTGGATTCTGCGGGTTTCGCTGTAGCGCTTAAGGAGTGTCTGCTTGCTGGCATCGAGGAACAATACATCAACATCGATGTTTGTAGCTAACTCGAGTTGCTCGAGCGTGTCGGTGACTAACTGAGGCTCTTTCGGTAGGTTACGTATATCAATACTTACCGCAACGTTTTGGTTGCTTTCGCGTACCGATTCGACAAAGTTGTTGAGCAGGTTTACTGGTAGATTATCGACACAGTAATACCCCAAGTCTTCTAGGACTCGTAACGCAACACTTTTACCGGCCCCTGATTGGCCACTAACCACGATTAATCGCATGTTATTGCTCGCAAGTTGGCACTTGAATCATGATGTCGTAAAGCTCTTGATCGCTCTGAGCATTACGCAGCTGTTTAAGAGTCTGCTTGTCGTTTAGTCGTTCTGCCATACAAGAAAGGGTTTTTAGATGCTCTTTGCACTGTTCGCTAGGAACAAGCAAGGCAAATAGTAGGTCGACAGGACGGTTATCAATCGCATCAAATTCGATCGGATCTTGGCATTGCAGCAATACAGCGATGGCTTTATCACTGACATTCATACGAGCGTGAGGAATGGCGATACCATTACCAATACCGGTACTGCCCATCTTCTCGCGGCTCAACATGCACTCAAATAGCTCTGTTGAATCTTGACCACAGCTCTCTGCTGCGATTTGACTGATGAGCTCAAGGGCTCTTTTTTTGCTTGTGCATTGGACTGCACTTTTGGTGCAGTCCAATGAAAGTACTTCGCTTAATTGCATGTTAGTGACTACTTAGCTTTTCTTTGTGCTTGTTGAGTTGGCGGACGAGTTTATCAACCAATGAATCAATCGCAGCATACATGCTTTCATCTGTTGCTGTTGCATGAATCTCACCTTGATTTACATGAAGGGTCGCTTCTGCAATTTGATTGATTTTCTCAACTTTTAATACAACCTGAACACTATTGATATGATCAAAGAAGCGCTCAAGTTTGTCGAATTTGGTGTGAACATAGTCTTGCATTGAATCGGTAAGATCAACGTGATGGCCTTGAATATTGATTTGCATAGACTTTCCTTTTCAGTTGGTGCCTGATAATAGCTATTAAGCAAAAAGCTATTAAATTAGCTTATAGCAGGCGTTTACGCTGACTCGATGGGGCAATGCCCAGAGACTCACGGTATTTCGCTATCGTACGTCTAGCTACCTGAATTCCTTGGTCAGCCAGTAAAGCAGCTATCTTGCTATCACTGAGAGGCTTAGCGGTATTTTCTGCCGCAACAAGCTTCTTAATGAGTGCTCGAATTGCTGTCGATGAACATTCGCCGCCATTGTCAGTACTGACATGGCTCGAGAAAAAGTATTTCAGTTCGAAGATGCCACGAGGTGTATGCATGAACTTTTGAGTCGTCACACGAGAGATCGTGGATTCGTGCATATCAACGGCTAAAGCAACATCGTTGAGTACCATTGGCTTCATCGCTTCTTCGCCATGTTCGAAGAAATCGCGCTGATGTTCAACAATGCATCGCGCAACTTTGAGTAGCGTCTCATTTCGGCTTTCTAAGCTTTTGATTAACCATTTCGCCTCTTGCAAGTTTGAGCGAATGTATTGGTTATCAGCGCTATTGCCTTTACTGCCTAAGTCGGCATATTGCTGATTGACTTTCAGCTTTGGCACACTGTCCGGGTTAATGGTCACTAACCATTTACCTAGGTCTTTAAATACCGACACATCAGGAACCACATATTCGGTTTCGTCTGGCGTAATCTTGCTGCCAGGTCGTGGGTCCAGTTGTTGAATGAGCTGCAGAACCTCACGTAGCTCTGCTTCCTTCAACTTAGTTTCTTTGATCACGAGTTTGTAATCACGGTTACCGAGTTGGTCAATATGGCTAGTAAGCACTAACTTAGCTTCTTCAAGCCAAGGTGTGTCTTGTGGGAAAGTCGCCAGTTGTAGCAGTAAGCAATCTTGAAGATTTAGTGAACCAACACCCAATGGGTCAAACTGTTGGATTCTTTTGCGCACAGCTTCGATTTCATCAAGCTCTACGTCTTCACTGTCGAAGTTTTCAAGGATGTCTTCACAAGATACGGTGAGATAGCCATAGTCATCGATGGCATCGATTAGCGCGAATGCAATGCTTCGGTCTGTTTCTGTGAATGGTGTGAGGTCGAGTTGCCAAAGTAGGTAATCGTGCAGGCTTTGGGTGGTTTCACCTTGATATACAGGCATGTCGTCATCGATAGCAATACCAGTGTTACCTGTATTTGCGCTGTAGACATCTTCCCAAGTTGTGTCGATCTCGAGCTCGTTACCAATCTCTGATTTTTCGATTAAGTCTGAGCTGTCAGGTAAGTCTTGCTCTGCGGCTTCAACTGTTTCTTTCTCGTCACTGCTAGGCTTTTCTTCCGATGATGGCGTTTCTTCATTGCCTTCTTCGACATCGAGTAGTGGGTTAGATTCAAGTGCTTCTTGGATCTCTTGTTGCAAATCTAAAGTAGACAACTGCAACAAACGAATCGCTTGCTGCAATTGAGGAGTCATTGCTAACTGTTGGCCTAGCTTAAGTTGTAATGAGGGTTTCATTCAGTGTTACTTACCTAGTTATTATTCTTAGAACTCTCGATACTCTCTATATAATCATAGACGGAATTGTTCGCCTAGATAAACTTGTTTAACTTGTTCGTTATTGAGAACATCTTCAGGAGTACCCTCTGCGATCAGGTGTCCTTGGCTCACGATGTAGGCCTTTTCACACACGTCTAATGTTTCACGAACGTTGTGGTCGGTAATCAAAACCCCCAAACCGCGATCGCGCAGGTGTTCGATGATTTTCTTGATATCGATAACCGAGATCGGGTCAACACCAGCAAACGGTTCGTCTAGCAAGATAAACTGAGGGTTTGCTGCAAGGGCGCGAGCGATTTCAACACGACGACGTTCACCACCCGATAGGGCCATACCATTACTGTGACGGATATGTTGGATGTGGAACTCTTCTAGAAGGTCTTCTAGCTTATCCTGACGCTGCTCATTGGTCATCTCATCACGGGTCTGTAACACCGCCATGATGTTGTTCTCTACAGACAGCTTGCGGAAGATAGACGCTTCTTGAGGCAAGTAACCAATACCAAGTCGCGAACGGCTATGCATTGGTAAGATACTGATATCTCGGTCATCAATGCTGATGGTACCTTCGTCACGTGCAACTAAGCCTACAATCATGTAGAAAGAAGTCGTTTTACCGGCACCATTAGGACCAAGCAAGCCGACAATCTGGCCTGACTCAACCTGCAGGCTTACGTCAGTCACTACTTTACGTTTGCTGTATGTTTTCGCTAGGTTTTGTGCTTTTAGAACGGCCATGGCTACTTATTCACTTCCGTTGGTTGTAAAACCGTTGATACTCGTTTGTTCTCACCACTGTCAGCGACTAGCTTCTGAGAGCCAATCTGGTAAGTGATTTTAGAGCCTCGGATGATACTGCCATCTTGAGATAGCATCGCATTCTTGGTCATGATCAGTTTGTCAGCAACAAGCTGGTAATGTAGGTCGTCAGCTTCACCGTAGAGCGTCTTTCCATCATCAGTCAGTTGAGAGAAGGTCGCCGGTTTACCGAAGCCTTGAATCTCTTCAATCTCACCATTTACGGCGTTGCGGGTAACAATCACTTTATCGGCATTGATATTGATGCTGCCTTGTTTCAGGTTTACATCACCGATGAAGGTTACTTGGTTACTTTTCATATCCAATTGCTGGCTGTCTGAGTCAATGTAGACAGGTTGCTCGCTATCCGAAGATAGGGCGTAGACATTTGGTGCCGCAAGAGTCAAAGCGAATAAACTAAGGTGTAAGAGTTTCATATCTACCTTGAACAGAATTAAAGAGAGTCGCATTGTTGGTACCGAAGTTACCTTTTATTGCTTGACCCTCATTTTCAAAAAATGTACCGATCATATGGACCGGAGTATCTGAATAAAAATCTCGGCTTTTCAGCTCAATCACCATTTTTTCAGTGGTCATTGTATCGAAGCTTGCCCCTGGCAGTAGATTCTTTGCCACAACGTTGTCATAAAAAGTGACAACCTGATTTTCATCCATAATCGCGCGATCAGCGGTGACTTGCCATTCAATCGTATGTCCTTCACGGAATACCGAGAGGACAGGGTTTTGAAAGTGCGTGTCGCCAACCACCGAGAAGTGTTCTAAATACGTCGATTCAACTTGGTAGCTGCGAATGCCTGATTCATCGTAACTGATGTTGTTTAGGCTGTTGCCGCTAAAAGCAGGTAGCTCCAAATTCGGAGCCACTTGTATCGTCGATGTTTGCTCTTTGTCGAACAAGTAGTAGGTCGACCAAGAGGCAATAAATATTAGTATTAAATAGATAATACGAGTAAAACTCATATGCTTAAACCTTTATGCACGTCGAGTTCATTTCTTGCTTGTAAAATAAGGTCGCAGACTTCACGTACTGCACCGTGACCACCGTTGATGGTTGTCACATAGTTTGCTCGCTGTGCAAGTAGCGGGTGACCATCTGCTACACAAACTTTCAAGCCAACTTTTTCCATTACCGGCCAGTCGATCAGATCATCGCCGATGTAACCAGTGTTCTCAGGATTAACAGAAAGCTTATCGCAAATGTCTTGGTAAGCCTTAACTTTATCGTCTTGGCCTTGATAAATAAGTTTGATACCGAGAGCCGTCATTCGATTTTCAACAATCTGAGATTTACGGCCTGTGATGATTGCGATTTCAATGCCCGCGTTCATCAGTGATTTGATGCCGTAGCCGTCACGAGTGTGAAAGGTTTTCAGCTCTTCACCATTGTTGCCCATGTAGATACGACCATCAGAGAATACGCCGTCTACATCGCAAATTAGGAGTTTGATGTCTTTTGCGATAGCAAATACATCTGAGTCAACAGTGCCGTAGAGAGTTTCGACTGTCTGTGTCATTACATTACTCCAGCTTTCAATAAATCATGCATGTTTAGAGCACCAACTAGTTTGCCATCTTGGCATAGCATCAAGCCATTGATGCTTTTAGCTTGCATTAAGTTTAAACCCTCAACCGCAAGCATGTTCGGATCGGCAACGGTAGGGTTTAGCGTCATCACATCGCCAATTTGAGTGCTATGAATATCAACGCGTTTATCTAAGATACGACGTAAATCACCATCGGTAAAAATACCGGCCATTTGACCATCTTGATCAACGATGGCTGTCATGCCCAAGCCTTTCTGAGATATCTCTAGTAAAGCATCTCTTACTAAAGCATCAGGTGCAACGACAGGGAGTGCATCGCCTGTGTGCATGATGTCGTCTAGTTTCAATAGTAGCTGACGACCTAAAGCGCCACCTGGGTGAGATAGGGCAAAGTCTTGAGCCGTGAAGCCTCGAGCTTGTAAAAGTGCAACGGCTAATGCATCACCCATTACTAGGGTAGCAGTGGTGCTGGTTGTTGGGGCTAAACCTAGCGGACACGCTTCTTCCGGCACCGAAATTTGTAAATGGATATCAGACAAGGTCGCCATATTCGATGCAGGCTTACCTGTCATGCTGATGATCTTGATGTTCAAACGCTTCAACACAGGAAACAAGCTAAGAATTTCACCTGATTCACCTGAGTTCGATATTGCAATCACGATATCACCCGGTTCGATCATGCCTAAGTCACCGTGTGCCGCTTCACCTGGGTGAACGAAGAAAGCTGATGTCCCCGTACTTGCTAGCGTTGCTGCGATTTTGTTGCCGATATGGCCGGATTTACCCATGCCCATCACAACCACTTTACCCTTGTTGTTTAGGATTAAGTCGCAAGCTTTGCAAAAATCATCATTAAAATATTGGTCCAATTGAGTGAGACCTGCAACTTCGGTTTCCAAAACTTGTTTGGCAACACTGCGATAATCAAATGGCTGAGACATCAAATACTCCAAGTACGGAAAGTTAAGTCAACAATTAAGCCGACATGTTCATTAGTAGGTAGCTTTGGTAAGCCACAAACGTCACGATTAACACGCCACCTTCAATACGATTCACACTGCGTGATTTACCTAGCGCCATCACAACAAGTAGCAGAGATACACCTAGCATGACCCAGAAGTCACGACCCATCGCAAATTCGCTCAAGATAGAAGGGTTTAGGATGCCTGGAATACCCATAACAGCCAGAATATTGAATACGTTTGAGCCAATGATGTTACCCACGGCCATATCGTCTTCGCCTTTCATTACACCAGCAAGTGATGCAGCAAGCTCAGGTAGGCTGGTACCAACGGCAATAATGGTTAAACCGATAACAAGGTCGCTCATGCCGAAGAACTTAGCGATGATCACGGCATTATCAACCAGCATATCAGCGGCTAAAGGAAGAATGATAAGACCAATTACTACCCACATTGCAGCTTTCGGGTTACTAACACCCTCTGGAATCTCTGATTCTTGTTCATCAAGAAACGCATCGCCGTTCTTTTTCTCACTGCGGCTGATTTGCAGCATGGCAAACAAAAACGCACCGAACAGAACAAATAGCAATACGCCTTCGTAGAAACCTAAGTGGTTATCCCAAAGCAGTGCGCCAGCTAGTAAAGTGACACCAATCATGAGTGGTAGTTCACGGCGAATCACAGCGGAGCTGATTGATAGCGGCTTGATAAGCGCAGTGATACCTAAAATTAGCGCAATGTTGGCAATGTTTGAGCCTAAAACATTTCCGACCGCAGTATCTGTTTTGCCATCAAGTGCAGCGGTTGCAGAAACCATCATTTCTGGAGCTGAAGAGCCCATTGCAAGAATCGTCATACCGATAACTAATGGTGAGATACCGAAGTTGCGAGCAAGAGCTGCGGCGCCGTAAACCAGCTTATCTGCACTCCACACCAAAAAACCTAGACCGATAATAAGAAACGCAATCGCTTCAAGCATGATGATTCCTAAAAAATTAATAAAAAACGGAGAATTAACCGCTAATTTTGACCTGTTGGTAGATAAAAGGGAAGTCACTCAGCAAATTAATTACCACTTAGCGACTGAGAAAGAGATCTGAAAAGATAATTTTCTAATGCTTTCAAATCCCTGCATAGATTCCTGTTTAATATGAATTAATTGAACAGTGCTTTTAATTCTAAAGTAGACTCATTATTATTGCAGCCATAATTGGCGTTTTTTAAAGCAAGGAAACTACAAGAGTATGTCGAATACTGAACTTGTAAAAGTTAAGAACCTTAGCTTCTCACGCGGTGATCGCGTTATTTTTGACGACATCAGTTTAGAGGTCCCTCAAGGCAAGATTACTGCCATCATGGGGCCATCAGGGATCGGTAAAACAACTTTACTGCGTTTGATTGGTGGACAATTGCCTCCAGATAACGGTGAAGTTTGGTTTGATGGCGACAATATCCCAACTCTATCTCGTCGAAAGCTTTATCAAGCACGTAAAAAAATGAGCATGCTTTTTCAATCGGGTGCACTTTTTACGGATCTCAATGTGTTTGATAATGTGGCGTTTCCACTGCGTGAGCACACTGAACTTAACGAAAAATTCATTCGTACCATCGTGTTACTTAAGCTTGAGGCTGTAGGGTTACGTGGTGCAGCGCAGTTAATGCCAAGTGAGTTGTCTGGCGGAATGGCAAGGCGTGCCGCATTGGCGCGTGCTATCGCGCTGGATCCTGAACTTATCATGTACGATGAGCCCTTTGTCGGCCAAGACCCAATTACAATGGGTGTGTTGGTTGAGCTCATTCGTAACCTCAATCAAGCCTTGGGCTTAACGTCTATCGTCGTTTCTCATGATGTTCCTGAGGTGATGAGTATCGCGGATTGGGTTTACCTACTCGCAGATGGCAAAATCATTGCTGCTGGGTCACCGGAAGAGTTGTACAACAATGACGATCCGAGAGTGCAGCAATTTTTGCAAGGCGAAGCTGATGGCCCTGTGCCATTTAGGTTCCCAGCGCAAAGTCTTGAAAAGGATTTGTTTTAATATGATTGGTAAAACTATTGCAGGTGTCGGTAAGCGAACACTTGCGATCTGTGAGTCATTTGGTCGAGCAAGCCTGATGTTATTCGGGGCTTTGTTTGGCATCCCGCGACTAAAAAACTTCCCTTTATTAGTTAAACAACTTTATAGCGTTGGCGTTCAGTCATTGGCTATTATTTTAGTTTCGGGCTTGTTCATTGGCATGGTATTAAGCCTGCAAGGTTATGTCGTGTTAATTGACTACGGCGCTGAGGGCAACCTTGGCCAAATGGTCGCGCTTTCATTACTACGAGAGCTTGGCCCTGTGGTCACGGCGCTGCTGTTTGCAGGTCGCGCGGGTTCAGCACTGACGGCTGAAATCGGTTTGATGAAAGCAACGGAGCAGATCTCCAGTTTAGAAATGATGGCCGTTGATCCTCTAAAGCGCATTATTGCACCACGCTTGTGGGCTGGACTTATCTCTATGCCTCTACTGGCGATGATCTTTATGGCGGTCGGTATTTGGGGCGGCCAGTTAGTCGGTGTTGATTGGAAAGGTATTGATCACGGCAGCTTTTGGTCAGCGATGCAGTCTTCTGTTGAGCTAGGTCGAGATATCGGTAACAGCATGATCAAATGCATGGTCTTTGCCATCACCGTAACCTGGATCGCTCTTTTCAATGGTTATGATGCGGTACCGACCTCTGAAGGTATTAGTCAAGCAACCACACGTACAGTAGTACACTCTTCTCTAGCGGTATTAGGGCTAGATTTTGTTCTTACCGCATTGATGTTTGGGAATTAATCATGCAACAAACTCGAAAGTTAGAATTATGGGTCGGCACCTTTGTTATAGCCGGAATTTGCGCAATCTTAATCATGATCTTTCAAGTCGCTGACGTAAAAGGGCTGGGTTCAAACCATACTTACAATCTGAAAGCGACCTTTGACAACATTGGTAGCCTAAAAGTTCGTTCTCCAGTGAAGGTTGGTGGCGTAGTTGTTGGTCGTGTGAAAAGCATTGAGCTTGATACCGAAAGCTATCTGCCTGTGGTTGAAATGTCGATTGATGCGAAGTACTCACAGTTTCCTGATACCTCTAGTGCTCAAATCTTAACGTCAGGTTTAATCGGTGAGCAGTACATCAGTTTAGTTCCAGGCTTCATTTTTGACGATGAAGAGATGTTGGTTGATGGTGATTCGATTGAAGACACTAAATCGGCATTGGTACTCGAAGATTTGATTGGCCAAGTGCTCTATAGCGTTGGCGGCTCTGATGACAATAACGCTGAGGAATAAGATGATGTTGAAAACGATGAAACACTTGAAAATAGGTTTTTTCGCTGTAATGGCCTTGTTGGTTTCAACTCAAGCTTTTGCGGATGCAACTATTGATAAAACGCAGCCTTACCAAATGATGACGCAAGTCGCTGAGGTGGCATTTGAGCGTTTGAAGAGCGAACAAGACAATATCCACAAAGATCCAGAATTACTCAAGGTGATCGTGGAAGAAGAGTTGATGCCTTATGTGAATGCTCAATATGCAGCACTTAAGCTGCTTGGGCCAAACTTGAAAGGCGCAGATAGAAAAGATGTGCGTGTATTTATCGACTCATTCCGTAAATACTTGGTTTCTTCTTACGCGCAAGTGCTGACTCAATACACAGATCAGACAATTGAATTTGGTCCTGAGCCAAAAATCAAAGCAGACAGTCGTATTACCAGCATCAAGGTCGATATCATCGATTCACCACGACCTAACATCAAACTTGAATTTAAGCTTCGCAAAGACAAAAAGTCTGGCGAGTGGAAAGCATTTGATATGGTTGCGGAGGGGATCAGCCTGCTGTCGAGTAAGCAATCAGAGTGGAATACTAAGATTCGTCAAGACGGTATCTTAGCGGTTGCTGACGAGCTAGAAAAACTGGCTGCACAACCGATTCGCTTTGAGAGTAATAAATAATGAGCCAATCTCAATGGCAAGCGCTAAGCTCTAAAGAGTATCAGCTTATCGGAGATATTGACCGAGACAGTGTTCCTGCAATCTGGCGTATATTGGAAAAGTGGCAAACAACGGAATCGAGCGTTGAAATTGACCTTCGCCATATAAATCGAGTCGATTCAGCAGGAATGGTGATGCTAATTCACTTATTAGAGCATGCAAAAAATCAAAACTGTCATATAATGCTCAGTTTCGTGCCAGAACAATTACGAACGTTGTTCCAATTGAGCAATATCCAGCCAATGATGGCAGAACACATAAAAAATTAGGCAGGAGCTATTTGTGGACAGCACAAAAGTACAAGAATTATTAGCAGAGGCACTGAACCTTCAAGAAATTATCGTGAAGGGTGAAGGCAGTCATTACGAAGTTGTTGCGGTTGATCCATGTTTTGACGGCATGAATCGAGTTAAGAAGCAGCAACTAATCTACGGCCCACTAATGGAATACATTCAACGCAATGACATCCATGCTCTTTCTATCAAGGCATTTACGCCGGAAGAGTGGGAACGTGATAAGAAACTGATGTCACTTTAAGGTTTATGATGGAAAAGTTTCGAGTTATTGGATCAGACAAGCCGTTAAGCGGTGAAGTGACGATCTCTGGCGCAAAGAACGCTGCGCTACCAATCCTATTTGCTTCAATTCTTGCTGAAGAGCCAGTGGAAGTAAGTAACGTTCCTCATCTACGTGACATCGATACTACGATGGAACTGCTAAAGCGTTTAGGCGCGAAAGTATCACGTAACGGAAGCGTTCATGTTGATGGCAGCGAAATTAATGAATTTTGTGCGCCTTACGATTTAGTAAAAACAATGCGTGCTTCTATCTGGGCTTTAGGTCCTCTCGTTGCTCGTTTTGGTGAAGGCCAAGTGTCACTTCCTGGCGGTTGTGCAATTGGTGCTCGCCCTGTTGATCTGCATATCCATGGCCTAGAGCAACTAGGTGCAACCATTACATTGGAAGATGGTTATGTGAAAGCAAGTGTTGATGGCCGTTTGAAAGGCGCGCACATCGTGATGGATAAAGTAAGCGTAGGCGCTACGATCACTATCATGTGTGCAGCAACACTCGCAGAAGGTAAAACGGTATTAGATAACTCAGCGCGTGAGCCTGAGATTGTTGATACGGCTGATTTCCTTAACAAACTGGGTGCTAAGATTTCTGGCGCAGGTACAGATACGATTACTATCGAGGGCGTTGAGCGTCTAGGTGGTGGTCAACACTCTGTGGTTGCAGACCGTATTGAAACGGGTACTTTCCTTGTTGCTGCAGCGGTTTCTGGCGGTAAAGTCGTTTGTCGTAACACTAACGCTCATCTTCTTGAAGCTGCCTTAGCGAAGCTTGAAGAAGCGGGTGCGAAGGTTGAAACGGGCGAAGACTGGATCAGTCTTGATATGACAGGTCGTGAGCTTAAAGCGGTGAAAATCGTAACGGCACCACACCCTGGTTTCCCAACCGACATGCAAGCTCAGTTTACTCTGCTTAACATGATGGCGAAAGGTAGCGGTGTGATCACTGAAACCATCTTCGAAAACCGTTTCATGCATATTCCTGAACTTCAGCGAATGGGTGCAAAAGCGGAGATTGAAGGTAATACAGCTATCTGTGGTGAAACCGAGCAGTTGAGCGGCGCTCAAGTAATGGCAACGGATCTTCGTGCATCAGCGAGCCTTGTTATTGCTGGTTGTATCGCACAAGGCGAAACCATCGTTGACCGTATCTATCACATCGATCGTGGCTACGATAAGATTGAAGATAAGCTTTCAGCGCTGGGCGCAAACATTACCCGATTTCGTGACTCAAACTAACTTAGGTTAGTAAATTCATGAATCAGTAAAATGAAAACACAAAAAGTCGGAACCTTGGTTTCGGCTTTTTTATAGTTGTATTTACCGCAAGTGAACCTGTTTGCTTATTATAAAGTGAATAGGTGGGTAAGCTTTGCGGTTGTGAGGAACAAAATGATAGCAATATTACGTATTTTCGCATTGGCGATATTTGCGATTCTTATGTTTGTATTCGGCTGTGGCTATTGTCTACTTAGCCCACGTAACCCAAAGCACGTATTTACCTTTGGTCGTTACTTCGGTCGTATGTCGAAAGTGTTTGGTATCAAGCTAGAGCTGCGTATCCCTGAAGATGCTTACTCTCGTGGTCAACATGTTTATGTTGCGAACCATCAGAATAACTGGGACCTGTTCACGGTATCATCGGCTGTGACGCCTAAAGTGGTAACTGTTGGTAAGAAAAGTCTAGCGTGGATGCCTCTGTTTGGTCAGCTTTACTGGTTGACGGGTAATATTCTAATCGACCGTGCAAACCGCAGCAAAGCGGTTGGTACGATTGATCAAGTGGTCGATAATCTGAAAGGCAGCGATGTTTCGGTATGGATGTTCCCTGAAGGAACGCGTTCAAGAGGCCGTGGTCTGTTGCCATTTAAAACTGGCGCTTTCCATGCGGCAATTGGCGCAGGCTTACCTATTATACCTATCGTATGTAGCTCTACAGGTGGCGTTAAGCTAAACCGTTGGAACAATGGTCATGTGATTGTGGAAATGCTAGCCCCAATTAATACCGAAGGTTACGACAAGTCGAATGTTCGTGAATTAGCAAACCTAACTCGTGAACAGATGGCGGCTAAGTTGGAAGAGCTAGACAAAGAAGTGGTTGAGCTTAATAAGAAGTAGCTTAAACGCAGAAAACAAATAATAAAAAAGGTTGCCCAGTTGGCAACCTTTTTTGTATCTAATCAGTGCTTAGCTCTGCATTAAGCCACTGACTAAATAGAGTGGAACCTATTTGCGAACTGCAATAGCTTCGATCTCGATACCAACATCTTTTGGTAGACGAGCTACTTCAACACATGAACGTGCAGGGTAGTTTGCAACGCCGTGCTCATCAAAGAATTTACCGTAAACTTCGTTTACTGTGCCGAAGTCGTTTAGGTCTTTAACGAATACAGTTAGCTTAACGATGTCTTTTACAGTCAGGCCAGAAGCTTCTACAACCGCTTTCACGTTGTCTAGAGATTGGCGTGCTTGCTCTGCGATATCAGCAGATACTTCACCAGTTGCTGGGTTTACTGGGATTTGACCAGAAGTCAGTACCATGTTGCCAAGGTCAACGCCTTGTACGTATGGGCCGATTGCAGCTGGAGCCGATTCTGTGTGAAGTACTTTAGTCATTGGTTTATTCCATCAGTTATTAGATAAAAATCGTTTTTCAGTGTGCCTACAAACCGTGGCTAGGTAAAGCGCAAAATACCCCGCACGGGCGAGGTATTTCATAGTTTTTACATTAATCACGTGCTACGCGAAGCTTATCTTTCTGTCACGATCTCGCGAGAGAAGACTTTTTCGCAGTACTTACATTTCAGGCGAATATCTTCATTCTTCTCAAAGATCTTAAAGCTGCTCTCAACCGGCTCGTTGTGAGTAATGCAGTTGGTGTTTGGACACTCAAACACATCGTTGATTTGCTCAGGTAGTTCAAGCGCTAGCTTCTTAACCACTTCGTAATCTTCGATTTGGTTTACCGTTGCGTGAGGTGCGTACAGTGCTAACTTGTTTGCTTGCTCTTCGGTGATAAACACATTCTCAATTTTAAGTAAGTCTTTACCGCCAAGTGCTGAAGAAGGCAGGTTTAAACCAATAGTGACACGCTGATGAGAGTTGTGCATATCAAACAGTTTTAGCACCTTGATCCCGATGTTTGCTGGGATGTGGTCGATAACGGTACCGTTCTTGATTGCTTCAACTTTTAATTGAGTCTCTTTAGACATGATATCTCTCCTCTACAGCGTTTCGTTAAGAACAAGGGCTAGTAATGCTTCACGCGCGTAAACACCATTTTCAGCTTGCTGGAAGTAGTAAGCGTAAGGTGTTTTATCGACATCGACAGTGATTTCATCAACGCGAGGAAGCGGGTGCAGTACCTTCAAGTTATCACGTGCATTTTCTAATAGAGCAGCCGTTAGGATGTAGGCTGACTTGATGTGTGCGTATTCCGACTCATCAAAGCGTTCTTTCTGTACGCGAGTCATGTATAGAACATCCAGCTCAGGAATCACATCTTCCATGTCGGTCAGGAGTTGGTATTTGATGCCAGCTTCGTCAAGCTCTTCACAGATGTAATCAGGCATAGCCAATGCTTCTGGCGCTACAAAGTAGAAACAGATGTTATCGAACTTAGCCAGTGCTTGAGTCAGAGAGTGAACCGTACGGCCGTATTTAAGGTCACCAACGAACGCGACATTAAGGTTGTCTAGGCGGCCTTGTGTCTCAGCGATAGAGAATAGATCAAGCAGGGTTTGTGTTGGGTGTTGGTTAGCACCATCACCAGCGTTGATTACTGGTACACCGTTAGAGAACTCAGACGCTAGGCGCGCTGCACCTTCTTGAGGGTGACGCATTACGTACGCATCAACGTATGAAGAGATAACCTGTACTGAGTCTGCTAGCGTTTCGCCTTTTTTCGCCAGTGAGGTGTTACCGCCGCTGTCGAAACCAATCACATCACCACCGATGCGTTGAATCGCAGTTTCAAAAGAGAGACGAGTTCGCGTTGAAGGTTCGAAGAAGCAGCTAGCCACAACTTTGTTCTTGATAAGTTCTGGGTTTGGTTCTGCTTTAAGCTGACCAGCCGTTTGAACAATTAATTCTAGCTCTTCACGAGAAAGCTCTGGAATTGAGATGATGTGCTTTTGATAGAGCGAATTCGCCATGATCTTCTTCCCCACAATAATGTATTGGCCACAAAAAAGCCCCCCATAATGGGAGGCTTTAAAAAAGTGCTGAAAAGCAGAATAGACCGCCTGGCAAGCATGCTAGCTTACGAGCAATATTAGGTGTTTTCACAATTTTATTATGTGTGATCACAATATTGGTTGGCGTCATTTTCACTACTCTCAGACAAATTGCCGAGAATTATACGCTTTCAATTTGTGAGCGCAAGCGATTACATCAAGCTTTTGTTTACTTTCACTATTCTCAATTAACCGAGTGTTGCGACCATGACAGCTTTGATGGTGTGCATGCGATTCTCCGCTTCATCAAACACGATAGAGTAGTCAGATTCAAACACTTCATCCGTCACTTCCAAACCGTTCATGCCATATTTGTCAGCCACCTGCTGACCGATGACGGTCTCATTATTGTGGAAAGCGGGTAAGCAGTGCATGAATTTCACTTGAGGGTTGCCCGTTAGCTTAATCACATCCATATTCACTTGATATGGTTTCATCACTGCCACACGTTCGTCCCAAGCTTCTGGCGCTTCGCCCATCGATACCCAAACATCGGTGTAGAGGTAGTCACAGCCTTTTACGCCTTCAGCAACGTCTTCAGTCAGCGTGATTCTAGCGCCGGTACCTTGCGCGATAGCTTGGCACTCTTCGACAAGCTGCTCTTCTGGCCAGAAAGCTTTTGGCGCGACAAGGCGAATATCCATGCCCATCTTGGCAGCCCCTACTAATAGAGAGTTACCCATATTGTTACGAGCATCACCTAGGTAAGCAAAGCTGATTTGATGTAGCTGTTTACCGCGACCATGTTCGATCATTGTAAGGAAGTCAGCCAAGATCTGAGTTGGATGGAATTCATCGGTTAGGCCGTTCCAAACTGGCACACCAGCGTATGCGCCAAGATCTTCGACAATGCTTTGACCAAAACCACGGTATTCAATGCCGTCGTACATACGACCTAATACACGAGCCGTATCTTTCATTGATTCTTTCTGACCAATCTGAGAACCAGAGGGGCCTAAATAAGAGACTTGAGCACCTTGATCAAAGGCCGCTACCTCAAAAGCACATCGAGTTCGAGTTGATGCTTTTTCAAAGATCAAAGCGATGTTTTTACCGTTAAGCTTTTTCTGCTCTGTACCTGCATACTTAGCCTTTTTCAGGTCAGCAGACAGATCGAGTAAAAACTGAATCTCTTTAGGAGTAAAGTCGAGAAGTTTTAGAAAGTTACGATTGCGAAGATTAAAGGCCATCTCTCGCTCCTTGTGTATATAGAATCAATGAATAACTCAGTTAAACATAAAAATGCTATATTTGTGAATATTTATTTTATTTATTTGACAAAAAAGGCCAGTACGATGGTACTGGCCTAGATAAGTTATTGTGCTTGCTCTATTGAACTATCAGCTTAGATGCCGTCTCTTTCGATAGGACAGCTCATACAACGAGCACCACCACGACCACGACCTAACTCGTTGCCTGGAATTGTCAGAACTTCGATACCTGCTTTGTCGTACTTCTCGTTGGTGTAAACATTGCGTTCATAGCCGATAACAGTACCCGGTTTCACTGTCAGTACGTTGTTAGCGTCATTCCACTGCTCGCGTTCAGCTTCATAGTTGTCACCGCCAGTTGTGATTATCTTCAGCTGATCAAGGCCTAGGGCCCCTTCAATTGCTGACAGGTAGTTTTCCGCTTTCTCTACACGCATCTCACCATTTTCTTTTGGTGTTAGGCGCCAAGTATCTAGATCTTTGCGAACAATCTCTGGGTAGACTGAGAAAGTGTCGATATCCATGTGGGTCATCACCGTATCAAGGTGCATACAAGAGCGGTGTTTTGGTAAATCGATAGCAATCACTTCGGTTGCTTGACCCGAACGGAACAAACTCGCCGCTAGGTTTTCGACACCTTGTGGTTTAGTACGCTCAGAGATACCAACCAGTACCGCGCCTTTACCGATAACCAGTACGTCACCGCCTTCAATATTGGCGTTGTCGTAGTGCAGATCTTCATCACCGAAGTACTTGATGAAGTCTTGCCCGGCAAACACAGGGTGCCAGCGGTAGATAGCACGCAAGTGGTTTGTTTCGCGTTGACGAGCTGGTTTCATCATTGGGTTCAGCGATACACCGCCATAAACCCAGCACGAGGTATCACGCGTAAATAGGTGGTTCGGCAGTGGTTCGATAACGAAATCAAGTGGGCGATGCATTTTAGGTAGCATCGACGATGATTTGATTGGAAGCTCAGAATAAGCCAAGCCACCGAGTAAGATAGTTGCTAGATGCTCATTATCCATTTGAGCAAGATAGCTTCTTAAGTCACGGGCAAAAGTCGGCCCATAACGGAAATCTGAGATTTGAGTATTCAGCAGCCACTCGCGAGCCTGAGGTACGGCAAGCGTTTCGACAAGCAAGTCGTGTAGCAGTAGTACTTCTACGTCTTGACTACGCAGTGTCTCTGCAAAAGCATCATGTTCTTCACCAGCAGCTTCAACAGCAAGCACATCATCAAATAGAAGATCATGGCAGTTTGAAGGGGTGAGGTGGGTGAGTGCTCTTTCAGGTCTATTTAGGAGAACTCGTCTTAATTGACCGACTTCGGAGCCAACGTACAGCTTACTCATTTTGCATCCTTACTATTAATCCAGCGTCTATTTATGACAAGCTTGGCCGTAATATGCAAGTTTTGGCGGTTGCGTAAATACAAAGTATTTTTTGAATTTACGGTATTAAAAACCGGATTAATTTGAATTTTCGGGGTTAAGTACTAATTGAGCGTGTATCTCATGGAACAACTGTTTTGAGGATCTATGCTTGATTTAGTGTGTGCGAGAAATCTATTTTGCTTATTATTCGTGACTTTTTATTCACTATTATTCACTTTTTGATAGCAAGCTGGGATTTTATGCACCTTGAAACGGGTTGAACGTATGCATCTGTGGTGACTAAGCACGCAATTTCTATTCAAATACGTTTGAAGCGACAATAAAGATGAAATGCTAAAACAGACGTCAGTTAATAAAATGTTGAAAATTTGTTTCTGTGATTTTGATTTCACTTTTGAATTGATATTGACCCCGCTATCTAGCGATAAACTTGCCTTTCTAAGCCTGATCTGGGTGGCTTTTCTGGACGATCCGTGCCATATTTCGTGGCAATCAAATTTGATCTTTTCATAGTCAACACTCTGGAGCAGACACATGTCTCACGAAGATGAATATCTATCAGTAGCGGAATTAATTGAATTTCAAAAGGAAGAGACTCGCGACATCATTGCAGCACTAATTGAAGATGGTAGCGATCCTGAAGCTCTATACGATATCGAGCATCACCTATTTGCTGAAGATTTCGAAGTGCTTGAGAAAGCCGTTGTTGAAGCATTCAAAATGGGCTTTGAAGTGCTTGAAGCTGAAGAGACAGAAGACGAAGATGGCAACAAGCTACTTTGCTGTGATGCAACCATGCAGTCCGCTCTAGATGCTGAAGCGATCGATGCGCAAGTTGAGAAGCTTGTGAACCTTGCAGAGAAATTCGACATTATCTACGACGGCTGGGGCACTTACTACGAAGGTGAAGATGCTATCTACCCTGACGAAGATGATGAAGGCGAAGAGTAATTTCTTCCCAGCTTGAAAGAATGCCAGCCTAGAGCTGGCATTTTTTTATCCTCAGAAAAATAAATGTCTTTAAATGCATTCATTCATTATAATGCGGTCAAAATTGATCTGGCTCAAGGAATGATATGCGGTTACTTCTCGATGGTCTTTGGCAAATTTCGCCACTGACGGATCTCTCTATCCCACAAGATGACATTACCTTTCCTGCTGCATTAAGCTCAAAGCTCCCTGATAGCTTAAGTGAAGATGAAATCGCAGAGCAAGAGTGGCACCTGATGCATGACATCGAAGTTGATGATGCTATGTTGGCGTGTCCATTCGTTGAGTTGGTCGTAGCGGGTGTCGATTACTTTGCTGAAGTGCGACTTAATGGCGTCGCCGTGTTTGATTGCGATGGTAGCCAAGCTGAATATCGCAAAGATATCCGCCCTTATATGCAGTCTGGTCGAAACCGTTTTGAGATCCTGTTCCTTGAAGAAGAGGAGAGCCTGTTACTCGAGGAAGATATGGATGAGTCTTTATCTTCACAGGCTATCACTAAATCTGATTCACGCATCGGGATTTGGCAAGCGCCGTACCTGCAGTTCGTTCGAAACGTCAAACTAGAACAAGTCGTCACAGAGCAGATCTGGCACCACGGTGGTGGCTGTGAGTTTAAAGTGGATGTGATTTATCAGACGTTAAAAGCAGGTTTGGTATCTGCATCAATTAAGTTCAATGGCATGACACTCGTGATGCCAATAGACGTGCGAGCTGAGCATACCGGCGTTGTGTTTCAAGTGGAGGCTCCTATGGTATTTAACCTTGAGAAGCCTAACCCTAAGCACTTATACCAGTTAGAAGTTGAACTCGATGGGCAAAAAGAGAGCTCTTTTGTTGCCTTAAATCCAGCATCTTGCGTGAGTAACTTTTTACGTTAAAAGCTAGCAACTAGCGTCTGATACTTATAACGCTTTGGCCATGACAACTTCACAAGCATCATGGCCTGTTTCTCCCCAAGCTGAATCAAGGTGTTCAAACTCCAGTTTTTCATAGAGTTTTACTGCAGCACCCAAGCATTCCGTTGTTTCCAAGTACATGTGCTGGTAACCAAGTTGCTTAGCCAGTGTTAGGCTTTGAGCTACGATGCGCTTTGCCAAACCTTGCCCTCGGGTTTGTGGTAGGAAGTACATTTTCTGTAGCTCACACACATCTGCTCGGCCTGCTAATGGTGCAAAACCACCACCACCTACTACTTCACCTTGATATTCGATCACCCAATACATTGCGTTCTCTTTGTTATAGACAGAGTACATGTCATCAAGGGTAGGATCAGCCACGCCATAGCCTTTATCTTCGGTTAGTCCATGCTCCGCTGAAACCTTGCGAATCACTTCGGCTAACTGCGGGTTATCTGATTGAGTGAGTGGGCGAAGTATGAACTCCTCAGCTTGGCAGACCTTCGCTAACCCTTTTAAGTAAGTTTCCAGTCCAACTTTCAGCTGTTCTTGCTCATCCTCATTGAGAGTCAGCAGCATGTCTTCGAAAAAGGTGTTTTGTTGCACGTCTAATTGACTCAACATGTTTTGCCCAAGAGACGTCAGTGTCACCAATTGGCTGCGTTTGTCTTTTGGATTTTCGATAGTCTCTACCAACTCAAGTTTGCTGAGGCCAGCCACCGTTCGACTGGCATTAGATTTATCGACATTGAGCTGTTGTGCTAATTGATTGATGGTTAAAGGTTGGAGTTGGATCTCTCCTAATGCATGAGCTTGGACAGGAGTGAGCGTAACCTCGCCACATTGTTTATCAAGCATACCCAGTAAGCGCACGGCTTGGCGGGAGTATTGTCTTAGTTTTCGAGCATCCATAATTTTTACCTTTAAATAAAGTTGCGCACCGCAATTAAATTAATTGCGGTATGCAACTTTGTCAATGGTAAATTCTCTTAATTAAGCATGTTGGTGCAAACAGAACTGAGGTTGGGTTGTTTGGCTTTCTGCTTTTCGTAGCCACACTTTCTCGTGGAAGTAGTAAGCAACTGTATTTAAAGTTGGCTCAAGCAAAGCCATCACGCCGCCGATGAAGGCATCACCAGTCAACAAGTAGACGACGGTAAAGGCAACACTAAAGTGAATGGTCGCAAAACTTGCTGTTTTTAACTTTGTCATCCACTGACGAGTTTTAAGCGCTGGAACTTGAGCCCACGCCTTTTCATGAAAATAGAAGGCAACCGTATTCACAGAAGGCTCAATCATAGCGATTAAGCTACCAATTAAGATGTCGCCTGTTAGTACGTAAGCGACACTGAATGCGATAGTAAAATGTAATGCAGCAAAGGTTAGTGTCTTTTTCATGATAATTACTCAGTCGTTGTGTTGTTTCGATAGGTCCATTATTGAGAATCATTATCATTAAATCTAATGGGTAGTTAAGATTGTTTTGATAGGCAAAAGCTATCAATTAACTTGAGTGAGTCTGATCGAACTGGACTGGAGCTTGGGGTATAAAAAAAGGCTGACCATTAAGGCCAACCTTTTTATCTAGAGCGAGAGGGTCGAAACCTCCTCGTTCATTCAGTTTTAAAGTGCAGCGATGGTCGCTTTTTGCTCTTCAAGCTTAACAAGAGTCTCTTGGTAGCCTTCGAGCTTCTCACGCTCTTTCGCGATAACCGCTTCTGGTGCTTTAGCAACGAAACCTTCGTTACCTAGCTTGCCTTCGATACGCTTGATTTCGCCGTGAGTTTTCTGCACTTCTTTATCAAGGCGAGCAAGTTCTGCGTCCTTGTCGATCAGACCGGCCATTGGGATCATCAGCTCAGATTGACCCACTAGCTTAGTCGCACATGCTGGAGTCTCAGCATCTTGAGCAAGAACAGTTAGGCTATCTAGCTTAGCAAGAGAGTTCAGAACAACCTTGTTTGCTTCGATACGCGCAGCGTCTTTCTCACTAGCAACTTTGATCATTACTTCTAGGCCTTTGCTAGGTGCAATGTCGTATTCCGCACGTAGGTTACGGATAGCAGTGATGAAAGTCTTAACCCATTCGATATCTTCTACGATCTCAGCGTTGAAGTTCTCTTCGTTAAACTGAGGAAGCGCTTGAGTCATGATAGTGTCGCCTTCAACACCATCTACTAGCGGCTTAACGCTCTGCCAGATAGATTCAGTGATGTAAGGAAGTACTGGGTGAGCAAGACGCAGTGTTTTCTCTAAAACAGTGATCAGCATGTAGCGAGTTGCTTGTTGCTGAGCTTCAGTGCCTTTCCATAGAACCGGTTTAGTTAGCTCTAGGTACCAGTCACAGAATTGGTTCCAGATGAATTCGTAAAGCGTGTTTGCTGCCATGTCTAGACGGTAGTTGTCTAGGTGAGCATTAAACTCTTTCGCTGCTAGTTCAAACTGAGATTCAATCCACTTATCCGCTAGAGAGAATTCCATGTTTGCACGGTCTTCAGCTGATAGTGACATGCCACAATCGTGCTCTTCTGTATTCATCAGTACGTAACGGCTTGCGTTCCATAGCTTGTTACAGAAGTTACGGTAACCTTCAAGACGCTTCATGTCCCAGTTGATGTCACGGCCAGTTGAAGCCATAGCAGCAAGAGTGAAACGCAGTGCATCAGTACCGTATGGTTCGATACCGTTCTCGAAAGTCTTACGCGTGTTCTTCTCGATCTTCTTCGCTAGCTGAGGCTGCATCATGTTGCCACAACGCTTCTCTACTAGAGACTCAAGGTCGATACCATCGATCATGTCGATAGGGTCAAGTACGTTACCCTTAGACTTAGACATCTTGTCGCCGTTTTCGTCACGGATTAGACCCGTTACGTAAACTGTCTTGAATGGTACTTGTGCTTTACCATTTTCGTCTTTGTTGAAGTGCATGGTCATCATGATCATACGCGCAACCCAGAAGAAGATGATGTCGAAGCCAGTTACTAGAACGTCTGAAGGGTGGAATGTCTTCAGGTCTTCAGTTTGCTCTGGCCAGCCTTGAGTACCGAATGTCCATAGTGCAGAAGAGAACCATGTATCTAGTACGTCGTCGTCTTGGCGAAGAACAACTACTGGTGCAAGGTTGTTGTTTGCACGTACTTCTTCTTCAGTACGGCCTACGTATACGTTGCCGTCGTTGTCGTACCATGCTGGGATACGGTGACCCCACCAAAGCTGACGAGAGATACACCAGTCTTGAATGTCACGCATCCAAGAGAAGTACATGTTTTCGTACTGCTTAGGAACGAACTGGATATCACCATCTTCAACCGCTTTAACAGCAGGTTCAGCAAGAGGTGCAGCACGTACGTACCATTGGTCAGTTAGCATTGGTTCGATAACCACGCCACCACGGTCGCCGTAAGGAACCGTTAGGTCGTGATCTTTGATCTCGTCAAGAAGACCAAGTTCTTCGAATTCAGCAACGATCGCTTTACGAGCAGCAAAACGCTCCATGCCGTGGTACTTAGCAGGCAGTTCTGTAGAGTAAACATCGCTAGCTTCACCATTAGTAGTGAATACTTCAGCCGCATCACGGATGTCTGCGTTGAAAGTTAGGATGTTGATCATTGGTAGGTTGTTACGCTTACCAACTTCGTAATCGTTAAAGTCGTGAGCAGGGGTGATCTTCACACAACCTGTGCCTTTTTCCATATCTGCGTGCTCATCGCCTACGATAGGGATAAGGCGGTTTACGATAGGAAGTAGGATTTCTTTACCGATAAGATCTTTGTAACGTGGATCTTCTGGGTTTACAGCAACACCAGTATCGCCAAGCATTGTTTCTGGACGAGTTGTCGCAACAACAATGTAGTCTTTGCCTTCAGCTGTCTTTACGCCGTTTGCTAGCGGGTAGCGGAAGTGCCACATGTGGCCTTTTTTGTCTTTGTTTTCAACTTCAAGATCAGAAATTGCTGTGTGCAGTTTTGGATCCCAGTTTACTAGACGCTTACCACGGTAGATTAGGTCATCTTCGTATAGGCGAACAAACACTTCTTGAACAGCGTTAGATAGGCCATCATCCATAGTGAAACGCTCACGGTCCCAGTCTACCGATGCGCCTAGACGACGAAGTTGCTTAGTGATTGTGCCACCAGATTCGTTTTTCCATTCCCAGATCTTGTCGATGAAAGCATCACGGCCGTAATCGTGCTTAGTTTTGCCTTCTTCTGCCGCGATCTTACGCTCAACAACCATTTGAGTTGCGATACCAGCGTGGTCAGTACCTACTTGCCAAAGCGTGTTCTTGCCTTTCATACGCTCAGCACGGATTAGAGTATCCATGATAGTGTCTTGGAACGCGTGACCCATGTGTAGGCTACCAGTGACGTTCGGTGGCGGGATCATGATGCTGTAAGCTTCTTTTGATGTGTCACCGTGTGGCTTAAAGTAGCCTTTCTCTTCCCAAGTCTGATACAGAGCTTGTTCGATTGATGTTGGGTTGTATGTCTTTTCCATAGTGCTCTTAAACGGATACTGTGAATGGTTAATCGTGGTCAAACTTCATAAGTGAAGCTTCTTGAATCTAAATTCAAAGATAGCTTTATCTATGAGGTTTGACTATGGATGTTGAATCTCGATAGTCTGTAGCTGATATCCAGCCTGACGGTAAATTTTATACCTTTCTCGAGCGAGTTGCTTAGCTTTTTCTTCGCAAGGGACGAAGTCTATCACCTGAGCAAAGGCGTTCGCAAAGGTTGTATGATTATCGGCCAGATTAATTACTAGCTGACGATTCCAATTATGCTTTACACCTTGGTAACCAATCTCAATATTGGTTGAATACTTCGGGCCTTCGCCAACCAAGTTATGCGCAATAAATTCACTGGGATCGACTTGCCAGAAAACTTCTGCGATACGCTCGGCATGGGTTTTGTCATTACAGTTGAGATAAAGTTTAGCGCCTTGTTTTGCAAAGTGCTGAGCAAGAAACAGCACATAGTTAGCGAAACCTTCTTCACTCGCTTGCGGGCTGTCTGATGACACTATGTAAAACGTAGCGGTCTGCATACTTAATACTCGAACTGTAAATCGTGGCTATTTATCTTACTTGGTCAATAGACTCTCACAAATAGCGCTTATTAAAAAAGGGCCCGTAGGCCCTTCTTATTATTTTGAAGATTGCTCTTCAGTCTCTTGGCCGCTGCGGTTCAATAAGAATTGGACTAGCATTGAGACAGGACGACCTGTCGAGCCTTTTGCTGCGCCAGATTTCCAAGCTGTACCTGCGATATCTAGGTGAGCCCAGTGGTATTTCTTAGTGAACTTAGACAAGAAACAACCTGCAGTGATAGTACCGCCTGGGCGGCCGCCGATGTTTGCCATATCAGCAAATGGGCTGTTTAGCTGCTCATGGTACTCGTCTGCCATTGGTAGACGCCATGCACGGTCACTTGCTTGCTCAGAAGCGTTGACTAGCTCGTGAGACAGAGGATTGTGGTTCGATAGAACGCCACTGATGTGGTGACCCAGAGCAATAACACACGCGCCAGTTAGTGTTGCAACGTCAACCACGCAATCTGGTTCAAAACGCTCAACGTAAGTTAGCGCATCACAAAGAACCAAGCGACCTTCAGCATCAGTGTTTAGGACTTCAACTGTTTGGCCTGACATCGTCGTTAGGATGTCACCTGGGCGGTAAGCGTTGCTACCTGGCATGTTTTCACAACCAGCAAGAATACCGACAACATTGATAGGCAGGTTCAATTTAGCTAGCGCTTTCATTGTACCGAATACAGACGCAGCACCACACATGTCGTACTTCATCTCATCCATACCTTCACCTGGCTTAAGTGAGATACCGCCTGAATCGAACGTTAGGCCTTTACCAACAAGTACAATCGGTTTTGCATCAGAATCTGGTGCGCCTTTGTACTCCATGATAGACATCATAGATTCGTTCTTTGAACCACGACCCACCGCTAGGTAAGAGGTCATGCCCAGTTTTTCCATCTCTTCTTCACCGATGATCTTAGTCGTTACGGTTTCGAAGTCGTCAGCTAGGCGACGAGCTTGAGAGGCAAGGTAAGCTGGGTTAGCGATGTTTGGTGGCATGTTGCCAAGGTCTTTAGATGCTTTTACACCTGAAGCAATAGCAAGACCGTGAGCAATCGCTTTTTCACCTAGGCTCAGTTCACGACGTGTTGGTACGTTGAATACCAATTTACGTAGTGGGCGACGAGTCTCTGGCTTGTTGCTCTTGAATTGGTCAAATGTGTAAAGACCATCTTTAGTCGCTTCTACCGCTTGACGAACTTTCCAGTAAGTGTCGCGGCCTTTAACGTGCAGTTCTGTTAGGAAACATACGGCTTCCATAGAACCTGTTTCGTTTAGTGTGCTGATGGTTTTCTGAATAATTTCTTTGTATTGACGCTCGCCTAGCTCACGCTCTTTACCACAGCCTACAAGTAGAACACGTTCTGAAAGTACACCAGGTACTTGATGCAGTAGTAGCATCTGGCCAGGTTTACCCTCTAGATCACCGCGACGAAGCAGTGAACTAATATAGCCATCGCTAATCTTATCTAATTGCTCGGCTACTGGAGAAAGGCGGCGCGGTTCGAATACACCGACAACGATACATGCGCTGCGTTGTTTCTCTGGGCTGCCACTTTTTACACTGAACTCCATGCGTACTCCTACATCCTGAAGACAAATCGAACTAAATGTTAGATAATGGGTTCTTACTTGTTGGATCCTATAATGGAACTAACCTTAAAGAAGAACGCTAACACTTAGCTAAAAATTTAAAAAAATAAAAGGTTCAACGGGAAATTATAGTGATTCAATCAAAAAAACAAGTTTTGTATAGGTAATTTGAGCGTGATTATTGTTAGATATTTGATCCGCGAGACAATCAAGAGCCAATTTGCGATCTTTTTTGTTCTCTTTCTCGTGTTTCTCAGCCAAAAATTCATCAGTGTGTTAGCGGACGCCTCTGATGGTGCTATCCCTGCGAGTCTAATCTTGTCGATCGTTAGTCTAAATATGCCAGCGATGGGCTTATTGATGCTTCCGCTCAGTATCTATATTGGTATTTTGCTCACTTTTGGTCGTCTTTACGCTGAAAGTGAAATAGTGGTCATGAACGCGACCGGTATAGGTAACAAATTCCTGATTCAATCGGCACTCTACTTAGCTTTGATTACTGCGTCGGTTGCCGCTTTTAACTCATTCTGGTTATCTCCTTGGTCGCAAGACAAGGTTGAACAGATGTATGAGGAAGTGGCAGCAGAGAACAGTGTTGATTTGCTACCAAAGGGTAAATTTGAAGGAACGCCAGATGGTTCGTCTGTGGTGTTCATCGATGATATTGATGGGAATAAGCTAGAAAACGTGTTCGTTGCTCAAATGCGTCCGCGTGATTCTGTGCTTCCAAGTGTAATGTACTCGAAGTCGGGCGATGTAAAAGAGCTCAGCGATGGCCGCCAAGTCATCGTGATGTACGATGGTACTCGTCATGAAGGTGTTCCAACTCGTCTTGACTATATGGTGACACACTTCGAAGAGTATGAAGGCTTGATTGGTCAGCGAGAAGTTGAGAAGAAAGGTCGTGACTGGGAAGCGATTCCGACACTTGACCTTGTTGGTAACCCAAACAATAGCGCAAAAGCTGAATTGCAATGGCGTATTTCATTGGTACTCTGTATTCCGTTGTTGACCATGCTTGTTGTGCCACTCTCGGCGGTAAACCCAAGGCAGGGACGTTTCGCTAAGATTGGTCCTGCGATTTTGATTTATCTGACCTACTTCTTGGCAATCAGTGCAACCAAATCAGCAATAGAAGAGGGCAGTATCCCTGCAGTAGTCGGCATGTGGCCAATCAATGCATTGTTGTTAATTGTCGCGATTGGTGCAAACTTTATGGATAGCGTGCCAGTAAGGCGTTTGAAAGAAAAATTCAAGAATAAGAGGTTGGCTTAAGCCGTGTTTAAGATTCTCGATTTATATATAGGCAGAACAATCATCGCAACCACGTCACTTGTACTGGTGACGTTTGTTGGCCTTTCAGGGATCATCAAGTATGTAGAGCAGCTGAGAAAAGTTGGTCGTGGTACCTACGATCTGCTTCAAGCTCTGTACTTTGTTTTGTTAAGTATCCCACGTGATATCGAAATGTTTTTCCCAATGGCAGCTTTACTTGGTGCATTGATCGGATTGGGTATGCTTGCGGCGAGCTCTGAGTTGGTAGTAATGCAGGCGGCGGGTTTCTCTAAACTTGATATCGGTTTCTCGGTACTTAAGACAGCGATTCCATTAATGATAGTGGTGACGCTATTAGGGCAATGGGGCGCGCCTCAAGCGCAAAAGATGGCTCGTGACTTAAGAACCATATCGATTGCAGGGGGGAATATCATCTCCACGCAAAGCGGTGTTTGGGCTCGTGATGCCAATGATTTCATCTTTATTGTCAAAATCGACGATGACAAGCTATATGGCATGAACATGTGGCGCTTTGATGAAAATAAGGCTCTGAAAACCGCTATCTATTCTAAAGAAGTGGATTACGTTGGAGACAACGTTTGGACGATGAAAGATGTTGTTGTTACTTCTTTTGAAAATGAACTGCAGATAACGAAAGAGAATTTGCCAACATACACTTGGAAAACATCACTTGCACCAGACAAGCTTGCGATCGTGACAGTGAAACCAGAAGAGCTGTCATTGAGTGGTTTGTATGATTACGTATCTTATCTGAAAGCTTCAGAACAAGATGCTGCGCGTTACGAGTTGGCGTTGTGGAGAAAGATAACCCAGCCAATCTCTATCGCGGTGATGATGTTGATGGCGCTGTCATTTATCTTTGGTCCACTGCGTAGTGTGACCATGGGGGCAAGGATCCTATCTGGTGTTATCGCAGGCTTTACCTTCTATATATCAAGTGAGTTCTTTGGCCCTGTGAGTTTGGTGTATCAGATACCGCCGGCCTTTGGTGCGTTAGCCCCAAGTGTCGTATTCCTCGGAATAGCCGTGATGCTCTTGAGGCGGAAACTATAAATAAAAAAGGAAGGCATAACGCCTTCCTTTTTTTATCTTGATTGAAGCTGTTTAGAAGCACTATCGCGCTTGAGGTAACACAACCACTTCGGTCTTCGCCCAGATATCGTGAAAGCCACGCTTTTGAGGATCTAAGGGAACGCATAGGTTGGCTAAACCAAAACCAGAGGTTCCTAAGCGAATAAGAGCTTGAGTGACAGTAATCGCAGAACCATCTTTGTTCTGAACGCGGAGTTTCCACGCTCTCATTCCCAGAGTTTGACCCGCTCGAGTCCAGAAGAACACAAAGAAGTAAACCCAAACCGCTACTAGATAAAATGTGTAAACCGGGCTCCAGATAGGGTGGTTGGTTAGGAAGTCACTGACATCGGCATAACCACTGTGGTCAAAAATGCCAAGAGCCATAAGCGCATGCAGTAAAGCGATAATGACGCCAGCTGCCATCATTTCAATAGCGATCACGATAAGAGCGTCATAGAACAAAGCACCGAATCGGCGCATCATTCCAGCTGGTGGCAGTGTGTTGGTAGATGTCATGGTGTTATTACTTCTTCTAAAATTTAGGCGTCAGAATATAGTTTAAGGCAGAGCGTGAAAAGAGACATGACGCACAGCTTATGACTTAGTGGCGAAATTATCGGCAAACACACGTGAATTCAAGTTTTTATGCTTGCCACATCAGCTTGCTTACGTATAATGCCAAACATCGACAGGGCAATGCCCACGATAATGCCGGTATGGTGAAATTGGTATACACGACGGATTCAAAAATTCCTAAGTTACTGATTTATAAAGAATTTTTATGAAAAGCCTCGATTTTTATCGGGGCTTTTCTATATTCAGAATATGTGAAAATACAACCTCCATCACACTTCAAAATAACCCTTCTTAATTTCTTTTATTTTTCTTCTACTGACAACTTCCTGTCCAACTTCAACATAGAGCAACAAAACCTGAACCTAAGCTTTACTGGCCACTGCGGTTAAAGCAGTAAACCGAAAAGCGTTACTGCGTTTCCAATTTGGAATATCTTCAAAGCTTGATGGTTAGATGCTCAAGACAGCAAAACCGAAAAGGTACTGTCACGCTACTGTCGTATGGTAAAAGGACAGTTGAGAATAGTTCCCTGATAGGTGAAGTGCAGTTAAGGTAACTCGACTACTTATACAATGTAACTTATGTTCAACTAGCTAGGAGGTTTCCAGTATTGTGGGTGCTGATCATCATTAGTTCGAGATTTCTCCAAGAATACTTTGAAAATCTCTTCAGATAAGATCTGTTTTTGCGCTGGAGTACATTTTAAATATTGTTCAAAGAGATACATTACCTGATCATCATCCAATTCCATTCTGTAGGTTTGCCTCCTCTAACAAAACATAATTTATTATTCATTCACAATAGGTTAGTACAAAATCTAACTTTCGTCATTCAATGACGTTTAACATCTAAGGATATGTATTCATTATTCAATTAGGTATGTTAGCTATCAAAAATAGCCCTCAAACCCTATTAAGTGATCTTAGCTTCGGTTTTAGATGCTTTCATACCGCTTTACAACCAAAAAATAGCTAATTAAGAACGTTGGTTTTTTGAATGAACCAGTTATGAGGACAAAACTAGCCACAAGTCTCTATCTAATAACTCCCACTCCTGTGCAACTTGAAAACATAAAGGAAAGCTGAGGAGTCCCATGTTAGTTGGAGAGCTGCCTAACTTAAATTGTACCGGATGGTAATGCCTTCAAGTGGTTTAGCACGTTTCTGGACAGAAACGCGTTAGTGTTTAAGTTTTAACGCACTCGATATAGATTGGGATAAGGATCTTGAAGCATTAAACGTTTGTTAAATTACAAATCTGACGAGTCTACTTTCTCACCGAGTAGCTCTCTAAAATCAACTTCAAGCTCACTTAGTGTTTCTGATAAATCACCATGAATACGCTTGAATTTTGAGGAAAAATTGTGATTATAACTGTGGGACTCTAGCTCACCTATAGTTCGTTCAACTTCAGTACAGAATCGACTAATTTTAACTGCAGTTGAAAACTTTATGAATATTCTTCTTTTAGGAAAGAAGTCATTGACAGCTCTAAGTGCATTTTTTGCTGCCTGCAAATTATTATCTAAACTATCCTCGGATTGAAAGGCTAAGTCTGCTACTGAATTAAATGCATCACGCAATAGCATATAAGTTTCCGAAATAACTTCAGCTCTCTTTTCATGTAGTTTGGCAAACTTGATTTGATGCTCATAAGATAACCTATTTAGCTCATTTCGATAGCGTTCCAAATCATGAGCATAACCAGACTTTTCTTTTTCTAATATTCGGTTAGCCCACGTTTTTGCTAGAAAAGAACTACAGGCAAAGATTATAACTGAGGCACCACCAACAGCAGTTATACCTGCTGTAATGATTTTAAAAACATCATCCCAACTCAAATTCATACCTCTTGTAATTTAACGCCCGCTTAAGTAGTGAGCAACACCATACATAAGCCTCTGCATTCCATCGTAAACACTTTACGCGACGCATAGTAAAAGCGCCACGTGTTGCGAATGATCTTCACCCGATAAAATGGACACCCTATCTTCATTAACCCGTCATGACTTCATATTCATGCGGGCTTCGATATCCAAGACTTGAGTGCAGTCTATAACGGTTATAAAAATGCTGGATATAACCGACAAGTTTATCTCTAAGCTGCTTCTCACTTTTAAAGCTATTTTTCCTAATCATGTCGCCTTTGAGCGTATGGAAGAACGACTCCACCTCTGCATTATCAGTACAATGACCTGGGCGATTCATGCTTGGGACAATTCCATTTTTTGATAGTAAAGCTTGAACTTCATGGGCTCGATATTCAGAGCCTCTGTCAGTATGAAATAACAGGCGCTCTTGTGGCTTTCGATTTCTAATGGCCATTCTCAGCGAACTCATCGTTAGTTGTGTACTCTTCTTACTACCAAGCGACCAACCGACGACTTTACGCGAGTAAAGATCAATAACGACCGCTAGATACATCCAACGTTTGCCTTGCCTGATATACGTTAGGTCTCCAGACCACTGTTGATTAACTGCCGTTGGTTTTGGTGTGTCTTTTTTAATATTCTTAATCGATTGATAGAACCGATGTAGCTTGGCCATTTTCATGTAAATGCGATAACTTCGTGCTCTTAGCCCTTGCTCTCTCATGATCCGAGCCACACGCTTTCGGCTAACCAAAACTCCTTGGCGCCTCAGTTCTGCATGAACTCGTGGGCTACCGTAGGTCTCTCGACTCTGGGTAAACACTTTAATTATACGCTTCTTCAAAGCCTGCTCTTCTTGATCGTAGCGGCTTGGTTCTCTATCAAGCCATGCGTAGTAACCCGA
>NZ_VTXF01000021.1:0-89171 GCF_013114585.1 Vibrio sp. 99K-1 | reverse complement strand
GCTGTGTAAAGTGGGATAACGTGGTCGCCAACTTCAACGCTTGTTACGCCTTCGCCAACCATTTCAACGATACCGCCACCTTCGTGACCAAGGATAGAAGGGAAAATACCTTCTGGATCGTCACCTGAAAGAGTGAATGCGTCAGTGTGACAAACGCCAGTAGCAACGATACGAACAAGTACTTCACCAGCCTTTGGCAGTTCAACGTCAACCGTTTCACGTTTTAGTGGCTCGCCCGCTTTCCAAGCAACCATTGCTTTGGATTGGATATGAGTTTGACCAGGTTTGATTTCGATAGTCATTGGATGCTTCCTTTATATGTCAGTACAGCGGATAACTTTGCAATTAAGTTCAACCCGTTAAGCGTAGTTGAGCTTATTTGTTTCCGCTCTCTCGTTTTGTTGGAGCTAGTATAGGTGTGGTTATAGATTTTGATAATCCCCTTAAATAGAAAATTATTATTACATATATGTAATAATTGGTGGAATCTGAAGGGGTAGCGAAAGGAAAGGTGTTGCTAAGAGAATCTATCGAGACTTTAAACAGTAACTAAGTAGAAGGGACATTTATTGGAAATAAATAGAGCATAAGCTTGCCGCCTCTTTTCTAGTTGTAGGCTTGAACATGCTTTTTTCTCTCCCACCTCCTGTGATGCTATCACTCGCCATTGTGCTCGAAGTTGTCGCCACTTCTCTATTGCCTAAAACGCAGCAGTTTACTTCTCTACCCGCCACTGCCGCAGTATTAATTGGTTACGGTTGTGCTTTCTATCTATTGTCTCTAACGGTGCAAACCATGTCTTTGGGCGTAGCGTATGCTATTTGGTGTGGGGCAGGGATCGTGCTAGTCGCAGCACTGTCTTGGCTGGTCTACGGACAAAAGCTCGACATCTACGCAGTCATCGGCATTGCTTTAATTCTGGCCGGTGTGGTGATCATCAACCTGTTTTCGAGTTCGGTGAGTCATTAGGGGCTAACTCGCTTTTGTCCAACTTCGTGCCAGCCTTTTCGTCTGGCACGCTTATACCCCGAAATCCGCCAGTTTAAAAACTCTACAGAATTCAGAGGCATGCGTTTGCTCTAATAAAAGTTATCCATTCTTAATAGCATTTCAATCTGTGCATCCCTGTCATGTGATACAAGGTGAAAGTATTAAGGTTTTATCTTGTGTGATATTGTCTATTATCTCTTTCAATCAACATGTTATGCATTGTATGTCTTTTGCTGTTTCTATCTCATCTGTTTGTTTAGTCTTGGTAGGTTTGCTCTTCGGTTTTAATATCCAAGTGAGTGACTCTTTAAACTTATTTTTGTCTAGTGCAGGTGGATTTTTGTCTGGATTAGGTGCAGCTATCGCTGCGTTTTTCTCATATAAAGCATCATGCCAATGGAAACATCAGTTTAATCATTCCGTTTTATATGAAAATTTAAATGAATTAGAATTACTGCTGCTTGAATTTACAACGTCTATAACAGCAGCCTCAAATGACGATAACTTAAAAGTACAAACCGCATATCAAGCACCAACCGTTTTAGCAGGTGCTGTGAGTCAAAAGTATCAAGTAGTTTACTCAAAAATTGAGGAGCTGATCCCTTCTGAAACCCAGAAAGCTTTTGCCGAACTAGATTTAAACCGTCTTAAAGAATCATTAACACAACCATTTATTGATTATGCTATTAAGAAGAACGCTCTTGAGCGATACATAGAAGAAAATGCAAATGATCTAGTCGTTTGTGCGGTTGATGCAATTCTTAATGAAGAAGTTGATAAAAAGATGAATGAAGCAAATCTGCATCACTCAAAAATTCAGACTATTTGTTCAAGTGCTATAAGTAATCTAAGAGAGGTTCGTCAGTCATTATGATCGGTTACACACTTTACTAAACAATTCGTGAATACATCTAGTTATTCACGAGTTGCTAAAATTAACTAACAAGATTTTGTCCACCGACGTTTTAGATCTTCCTAAACCTTATTAAATGTGACTGCCAAACTTCATGTTGACCAAAAACACTGAGAGGAGGTCATCATGAGAAAGTTATCTTCTGGAAAATGCAGTGGCATCAAAAGGCCATTTAAGCTTGAAGAGGTCTGGCGGATCAGAACTAGGCTGGAGATTGAAAACGATCTGATGCAGATCGCACTACTGAACCTAGCTATAGATAGCAAGTTAAGAGCGAGTGATTTGCTGAAGCTACACGTTTACGATGTTTCTTCGCAAGGCATTATTTATGGAAGGGTTCAGTGCATCCAGCAAAAAACGGGTACCGATGTCCACTATGAGATTACTCCGAGAACACAGCAAAGTATTAGCTGATGGATTTTTGCAGCATCCCTAGAGGCAAGCAGTTTTCTATTCCCGAGTAGCCGACGCTCTGGGAAACCTATCAGTTACTCATTCTATCGTTCAATCATAAGGAACTGGGCTGCAAAACTGGGATTGAATGCTGACTATTACGGAACTCATTCCATGCGCCGTACCAAAGCCACTTTAATCTATGCTAGAACGAAAAACATCAGGGCCATACAGCTCTTACTTGGACATTCGAAGCTAGATAACACAATTCGATACCTTGGTGTTGAGCTAGAAGACGCTCTGAGGCTATCTGAGAAAACAGATTGCTGACAGACAGGAGTTGCTACAGGCTTTTCTTCTGAAAAGCCTGTGCCCCAATATTAGTTTCAGCCAGAACATATACTTTCTTAGCCAGCCTAAATTCTGCTAATGTCAGATGAAATACGTGAAAAAGAACTAGACTTAAAGTCAATATCGACTTTACCGGACTAAAAGCGCTATGAGTATAGATTTTCTTACAAGAAAGAAGTATTTAACGAGTCATGACTTCTATCGAGATCTCATCGATTTTTTTGTACAAGAAGCTAAGAGCGATATCGGATATTTCCACTTCTATTCTCATACTAACGAAGAAGTCGCATTGAATGTTTGGTCAACCTCTGTCTTGGAACATTGCCATTGCAGCTACGTAAGCCACTATCCACTGTCATCTGCAGGAATATGGGCAGATAGTATAAGAACTAAAAAGCCCGTAATACACAACCACTATGATGCAAACTATTCCATAGGCGACTCTTTACCGAAAGACCACATAAAACTAACTCATCACTTCAGTCTTCCCGTAATACAAAATAATGACGTAGTTGCAGTCATCGGTATAGGCAACAACAACGCACCATACAGTCACGACTTCGTAAATTATTTTTACAGGATGATTAACAGCATCTGGCCTCAGGTACAAACAAAGGTAAGTAAGATCGAATCTGGATTAGCTAACAAAAAGCTAGAATTTGATTCTTCTGCCTCCATGGCGATTATGACCAATATGTTAGGCGCAATATCCCGTGCGCTTGAGATTCGTGATGAATACACTTCCTCTCACCAGCGCAATGTCGCTCATATATGCGACCTTATAGCTGATAAACTTTCATTAGAAGACTCGGTGAAAGAGGGGCTAGTCATTGGAGCTTTGGTTCACGACATCGGGAAAATTACGATCCCGTCTCAAATCTTAAGTAAGCCTGGGAAACTCTTGCCAGCAGAGTACAAGTTACTCCAAAGTCATTCAGAAGTAGGAGCAAAGATTTTTCATGAAGTGATTTTTCCTTGGCCAATCGTCGAAATGATCGAACAGCACCATGAGAGGTTGGACGGCTCAGGCTACCCAAATGGAATCAAAAGGAATGAAATTTTACTTGAGGCTCGGATTATAGCTGTTGCAGATACCTTCGATGCTATGGCAAATGATAGACCATATAGGAAGGCTGTCGGAGCGAAGAAAGCTATCAATACCTTAGAACAAGGCCGAAATAAACTATACGACCCCTGTGTAGTAGACGCTTTCCTTACTTGCTACAAACAAGATGAAACTTTAGGAGGGTTGTATACACCTGTGAATTTACAATAAAAGTGTGGCGCAGGTGTAGTAATAATCTTTAGCCAAGCTCCAAGTTAGCTTGTCTCTAATTGTATGGTTTGCCATAAAAAAGGTAATTCGAGCATACTCAATTTAAGTAATTGCCCTAAATTATTTTTGTCCAAAAATAAGTTGCGCTAACCCTTCTCACACCCCAACACAGCCACAAGCGCATCTAAATACTGCTCGATAGTCAGGTCCGCAGAAACCGGTGGTAGCTCTACCGTAATACACGGTAGGTTTCTTTCTTGGCACCACGTGCCGAATGAGCCTGGGGTTTCGTAGTCCACGTCTTCAACGAGCGGCAGGTTGAATTGCTTACCTAGCCAAGTGGCAAGTTCCGATTGGGTTGGATCATCGACCATGGCGAGTGGTTCGTGGAAAGAGATGACGAATTTGGGCTTGCGCTGCTCAATGAGCTTGATGAGCGACTGTACTTCCGGTTCAAGTTGGTCGACTTGCCCAGTTTTTACCTTTACATCTCTGACTGGTGTGTGGGAACTCCAGCGATAGACGGTGCCGTCTTCTGTCCAGTTTTGCGTCGGGAATGCGCGGTTCAAATCGACTTGGTTAGCGTTGGCGCGTGTGCCTAACTGATTACCATCTGGGTTCATCGACAAGATCACATCGTGTCGTAAGTTGGCGGCTGGCAGGCTTCTTAGCGCACAAGATAAACCTGCGATAGACGCGGTTTCATCACCGTGTGTGCCTGCTATGATTAGGCCTCGAGATTCGCTTTCTACTTGCGCGGGGAAATAGAGCAAGGGTGCGCCTAGTACCGACTTTCCATATGGCAGCGGCTTTATTGAAAATGCAGCTCTTTCCGTTCTTGGAATTAAACTCACCTTTATCTCCTGATTGATCAAGTACTATCAAGTATTAACGATTACAAAAACTACTTAGATAAACGAAAGCATTAAAACTCGTCAACAGTCGCATTGTTAATTTTATTACTTGCTTCAAAGATAGGCTAGGAGAGCAAAAACATATGGATTTTAAGAAACACTCAACGGCGTTACTCATTTCATCTCTATTGACCCCTTTTATCTCAGTGACTGCCGTTGCTGACACATTGCCAGCGGGAACTTCTCTGGCGAAAGAACAACACTTGGTGCGCGCGAATGATGCAGAAGCGGCGACTCTTGACCCTGCAAAGGCTGAAGGCCTTCCAGAAATGCACATTCTGCGTGACCTGTTTGAAGGCTTAGTGATTCAAGATCGCGATGGCAACATTACTCCAGGTGTGGCGGAATCTTGGGAAACCGAAGACAACCAGACCTTTGTCTTCCACCTGCGTAAAGACGCGCAATGGTCGAATGGCGATCTGGTGACGGCTGATGATTTCGTGTATGCGATAAGACGAGCGGTAGACCCTAAAACGGCATCGCCAAATGTGTGGTATCTAAAGCTCACCAAAATCAACAATATTGCTGATGTGGCAGAAGGTAAGAAGCCGATTGAAGAGCTAGGCGTGTCGGCTGTTGATAAACACACGGTGAAGTTCGAACTCGATAGTAAAGTGCCTTACTTTGTGGCGATGACGGGCCACACATCCATGATGCCAGTGCATAAGTCAGCCCTAGAAAGTAGCGACAAGCCGTGGAGCGATCCTAAGCAATTTGTCGGTAATGGTGCATTCGTACTAGACGAGTGGGTGGTGAATGAGCGCATTGAATTGAAGAAGAACCCGAAATACTGGGACAGTTCAAATACGTACCTAACCGAAGTGACATATATTCCGTTTGAGAACCAGAATGCCTCGATTAACCGCTATGCAGTGGGCGAGGTCGATATTACTTCGGACGTGCCGACACATATGGCGCAGCAACTTAAAACCAAATACCAAGATGCGTTTACCGCGGTGCCTTTGCTGTGTACTTACTACTACGCATTCAATACTACGCGACCACCTTTTGATGATGCGCGAGTACGTAAAGCTGTCTCTTATTCTATGATGCGTGACGTTATCACCAATGGTGTGACTCAGGTGGGTAACTTGCCTGCTTATACCTTTGCTCATGAGTACACGGCTGGCTTTGATGCGACACAACCTGAATACAGCACGTGGACTCAGAAAGAACGCGATCAAAAAGCAAAAGAGTTACTAAAAGAAGCGGGTTACGATGCATCTAACCCATTGGATTTCAAACTGCTTTACAACACCAGTGAGTCGAACAAGTCCATAGCAGTGGCGATTGCATCAATGCTGAAAGGCAACTTAGGCGCACAAGTTGAGCTTGAAAACCAAGAGTGGAAGTCTTACTTGGTGTCTCGTCGCCAAGGTGATTTTGATGTGATGCGCGCCTCTTGGTGTGGCGATTACAACGAAGCATCGACTTTCTTGAGCTTGTTGCGTTCAGGCTCTTCGGGTAACTTTGCTCGCTATAGCAATGACAAGTACGACGCAGCAATGGACAGCGCCTTAGCTGCAACCAGCGAACAAGACCGCCAAGGTTTCTATGACCAAGCAGAGCAGTTACTGGCAGAAGACATGCCGATCGCACCAATCTACTACTACATGCAGGCCCGTCTAGTGCGACCAAGTGTCGGTGGTTTTGCTAAGAACAATGTAGAAGGGCGTATCTACTCTAAAGATCTCTACATCAAAGAGTAATTGAGCTTCTGGCACATCATTAAAAGTTTGAAATAAAGAAAAGGGACGTTGATCATAAATCTCTGATCAACGTCCCTTCGTCATTAATCTGTAACCGTAAGCGCAAAAAACTGAAACCTGCCTGAAGTATTTTTCACTTTTATTTCAATCAGGTGAAGCCATGTTACCTCCTCTACGTGCCCTTGTTGCGTTCGAAGCTGTTGCCCGCCTCGGTTCTATTGGCGCTGCTGCGCGAGAGCTTTGTGTTACCCAAGCCGCGGTGAGTCAGCAGCTTAAAAGTTTAGAAACCTTTCTTGATACCACACTGTTTGAACGCAGCTCCAAAGGCGTACAGCTGACATCGGCTGCCCAGCATTATCAACCGATTGTTGCGGGTTCATTAGCACACCTGAAATTACAGACTCAAATCCTCTTCGGGGAAAAAGAAACCGACGTGTTGAGCCTGCGCGTTAATCACACCTTTTGCCATAACTGGCTGTTACCTCGCCTGCCATCTTTTTATCAAAAATACCCTTTTATTAGGCTCGATATTCAGCTGGTGGACTGGCCATCAACCAATCCTTGTCAGAATGTCGATATCGAGCTGACCAACGGCAAGGTAGAAAGCGAAGACACTCATAGTGAGCGACTGTTTCAAGAACATTGGCAGTTGGTGTGTAGCCCAGACTTTAAAAACCAATATCAAGATGCCTTGGCTAAGCATGATTTTTCTGCTCTGCCGACCGTGCAAGTAAAAGGCTACCGAGAGAACTGGCTGCAATGGTTGAGTCACAACCAATTCGAGATGACCTTACCGAAGGTGCTACTTGAAGTGAGTAACTCTCTGCATGCATTAGAGGCGGTCAAACATGGCATTGGCGTGTTGTTGGTGCGTTCGCTAGCGGTGTCTGAGCTGTTAGAGAAAAACGATCTGGTTCTGGCGACTGAATCCTCAATGCCTGCCGAATCTGCCCACTATTTGATTACCAAACACAGACGCAGTGCCAAGGTGAATTTCTTTTGTGATTGGCTTTATCACCAGATGGAAGACGGTGAACTGGAAGAAAGATTTTCTAATGGGTAGCCATAAAAAAAATGAAGGGCGCTCTTACTAACCTGTCACACAAACCCCTTAATTTAACCGCATACAAATAAGGACGAGGTCACCATGAGTGCTTTCTCAGAACCAATGAAAAACCGCTTAAAGGTACTGCTATTTACTGCACCGTTGTTGGTGCCACTGTTTACTTTTTGGCTCGTACCATTTGGTTATTCGATTTACATCAGCTTCACTGATTGGGATTACATCTCGCCAGATTATTCGTTCATCGGTTTAGAAAATTACGAGTACATGGTTGAGGACTACGAGTTCATCCAAGCGATGCTCAACACGTTTTGGTTCTCTGTGGGTGTGGTGATTCCCACCATTATTCTTGGTCTTGTGTTTGCCATGCTGCTGCACAAAAACTTCAAAGGTAGCCAGTTTTATCGTGCAGTGATCTTCTCGCCTTGGATTACACCAACAGTCGCGGTGTCGATTGTGTGGTCTTGGGTATTTGAGACCAAATCGGGCTTGGCAAACCACTTATTGGAGTCGGCAGGGTTTAGTGCGATTCCATGGTTAGAGAACGGAAACACAGCCTTGGTTGCGGTGATTATCGTAACAGTTTGGCAAGCGATTGGTTGGACGATGCTGTTCTACATCAGTGCACTCAACAAGATTCCAGAGTCACTTTATGAGGCGTCTTTGATTGATGGTTGCAGCAGCTTAACGCGCTTTTTGAAGATAACGCTGCCGCTGATTTCACCAACCACATTCTTCTTGGTAGTGGTCAACATTATCACGGCGATGCAGGCGTTCGATCAGTTCCAGATCTTAACGCAGGGCGGGCCGGGTGGTGAGACACGTACCTTGTTGTACTTGTTCTACCAACAAGCGTTCGAACGTTACGAAATGGGACCTGCGGCCGCGACATCGTTAGTGATATTCCTGATTACTGGATTGTTGGCACTTATTAATACCTACATCGGCAAGCGCTGGGTGTACTACTAGTCGATTTTTGAAAGGACAGAATTATGACCACGCAAGTATTGGATGCCAATCAAGTATTAAATCAGAGCGCAGCGAAAGCCAAAGTTAGTCCCCAAACTAAAGCGACTAAATCAGAGGTTGTGTCAAAGAAAACCTCAGTGGATCGCCGTTCGTTCCTCGCACTAGCTAAGCATCTGTTCTTAGCAACCTGCGGAACCATGATGGTGTTCCCGTTCTTATGGATGCTGTCTGGTTCGCTTAAAAGTAACGATGAGGTCTTTGCTAACCCGCTGGACTTGATTCCAGAGCAGTTTCGCTGGGAAACCTTTGTCGAAACCTTCCACAGCGCGCCGTTTGGCTTGTACATCTTCAACAGCTTTAGCGTGGCTTTGTTCACCACCTTGTTGGTGATTGTGAATTCAGCGATGTTTGCATACGCATTAACGCAGCTGAAGTTTCGTTCAAAGACAGTGCTCTATTTCATCGTGATGGGTTGTTACATGCTGCCAGGTGCAGTGACTTACATTCCGTCTTACATCACCTTGGCAAAACTGGGTTTGTTGGATTCACACATGGGCTTGGTAGCGTCGAACGCGGCGTCGGTTTTCGGTGTGTTCTATCTGCGCCAAGTATTTATCAAGGTGCATCCGTCGCTGATTGAAGCGGCACGAATTGATGGTGCAGGTGAGCTCAAAATCTTATGGGCAATCATCTTACCGCAATGCCGAGCAGCAGTCGCAACACTGTTCCTCATCACTTTTATTACCAATTACAACAGCTACATGTGGCCAAGTCTGGTGATTACGACTCAGGATTTAAACCTGATCGCTACTGGTATTCGTCACTACTTTATTGCCGAAGGTAACTATGGGTTGAACTGGTCGCAAATCATGGCGGCGAGCACCATTGCAGTATTGCCTTTGCTAATTCTATTCGTCATTTGTCAAAAGACGATTCTTTCAGGTATCGCCGATAACGGCGTAAAAGAGTAAACGGAAATGAAACTAAAAACTCTCGCACTAGTGTGTGCTGGCGCAGCAAGCGCGTCTATGTTTTCTAGCAGTGTTCTTGCCGCAACCGAAGTTAACTTTTGGTATTCCGGTGGTACTAAGCCACAGCAAATGATGACTAAGCTCATCGAAGAGTTCAATGCGAGCCAAGATGAGTATGTGGTGAAGCCTGCATTGCAAGGTAACTACACGGAAACCTACCAGAAGCTGCAAGCTGGTTTAGCGTCGAAAACGGCACCTGAACTTGTGCTGTTAGATTCAGGTCGTGCGGAAGCGATGAACGGACGTGGTTTGAGTCGTGACCTAACGCCGTTCATGGATGAAGAGTTCAATTTTTCTGACTTCATCGGTGCGTTCAAAGATCAAGTGACGGCAGACGATGGCACCATCATCGGTCTACCTGCTTACGGTACAACTCAGGTGTTTTACTACAACAAGCAGGTGTTGGCAGATAACGGCTTTACTGAGCAAGATCTAAAGACATGGCAAGGCGTGGCTAAGGTCGCTGAGAAAGTCACACAACGTGATGAGAAAGGTAATGTGACCTTCTACGGCTGGGAGCCGATGTGGGGTCAAGACAACATGATTGACGCGGCATTTTCTAACGGCGCTAAGATCATCAGTGATGACGGTAAGAAAGTGCTGATTGACTCTCCTGAGTGGGTTGAGGTTTGGGACAGCTTCCGTAAGTGGATCCACGATGATCAAATCATGCGTATTCACTACGGCGGTCAAGGCTGGGAATACTGGTACAAAACCATTGATGACGTGATGAAAGACAACGCACTAGGCTACACCGGTTCATCGGGTGACCAAGGTGACTTGGACTTCACTAAGCTTTCGGCAACCACGCAACCAGGTTGGGGCTCAAACCCTTCTGCACCACAAGCGGGTGCGCTGGTTTACGTAATGCCAAAAGGCACGGATGACGAAGCGGCTAAAGGTGCATTTGAGTTTGTTGAGTTCTACACCAATGCCAAGAACACGGCAGCTTGGTCAATGTTCACTGGCTACATCCCAGTGCGCAACAGTGTTTCTGAAGTACCAGAGTACCAAGCGTTCACCAAAGACAACCCACAAGCTCTGATTCCATTGAAGCAAGCGAACACGGCGACCAAAGACTTCCTAGACCCTACCAACGGTAAGATCATGGATGCGCTGAAGGTAGCTGCGGACCAGATTCAAATCCAAAACGTGCCTGCTGACAAAGCGCTAAAACAAGCGGCTAAGAAAGCGCAACGTGCACTAGACCGAGCGAATCGTTCTTAATCTGCAAAGTGGATTAACACTATCTTTGCATGCATAAAGGCCCATCTACTCGGGTGGGCCTCTTTTTGACCCAGTCCTTCAATTAGGACGAATTTGGTGATGACAATGACCCAATTTCAAGGTGAGCTGCCGTTTGGCAGAGTACGTATCCCCTTTGATGTGCCAACAGGTTCTCACAGCGTAATTATTACCGGCACAACGGTGAAAAAAGGATTCTTGTACGCAGCAGCCTACGATGCCAACCAAGCATTTCGTGGCAAGGTGTTGTTTGAAAAGGCACACAAGTCACTCACTATTCAACCGGAAAACTCAGGGCTAGGCGCAATTGATGGTGTGATTCCATCGGGTGAGTGGTTCTTAGAGCTTTATAACCTGGAAGGTGAGTTTCGCACCGAGCGTGCGATGCAGTATCAAGTTGATGTGCTTTGCTCTGATGAGCCAAAGATTGACGGAATTGAGAGTGAGTTAGAACTGAACCCAACGGTGACAAGTGATCACGATATCGAGTTTGATTACAGTCATATGCTGAGTTCTGATTCTCGCTGGTATCGTGGTGACTTACACGCTCACACTCAGCTTTCTGATGGTCACAATACCTTAGCTGCGGCTAAAGACATTGTGGAATCACAAGGACTCGATTTCTTTTTCTTCACTGAGCACAACATCTGCCAACCCAAGCTTCCAGTATCAAATCAGTGCCTATTCTTACCGGCGTTAGAAGTTACGACTGATCTCGGGCATTTCAATGTGCATGGTCCGGTTAAGTCTTTGGACCTTAGAGACGTTGAACACAGCAGCCAAGCGACCATGGAAGCAGGATTGAATTTGGCAAAAAGTGGACACAGTTCCCTTGGCATTAATCATCCGATGATGAAGCCGTGGCATTGGCATTACGATCAAGTGGATCTAGGCCAAGTGTCTACGTTTGAAGTGTGTTGTGACCCTACTTGGTCAACTTCACCAAAAGCGACCGAAGAGGCGTTATTGGTTCTTAATGAAATGTGGAATTGTGGTCAGCGCATTACCGCGATTGGCGGCAGCGATTCACACCTTGAGCCCCATGAACGCAATCCAAAATCGGATGAGCCTTCTATCTATGGCGACCCATCAACATTCGTTTACAGCCATGGCTTGAGTGGTGAAGGCATCTTGTCTGGACTGCGTAATGGGCAAGTGTACCTAGAGCGCCGCTGCGGCTTGAAGTTTGATATCAACTTAGGTGATTTGCTACCGGGTAATGACTCTCAAGGACAAGCGCTTACATACCGAATTGCCGTCTCTGACGCAGAAAACCCTTACTACGCTGAGTGTGTGGTGGATGGTGAGGTTGTTGAACGAATCGCTTTGAGTGATGAGCTGCAAAGTATTCATATTGATGAAGGCTACCGTTGGTGCCGAGTCGATATTCGTCGTGGAGACCTTCCATTCTCAACAGGATCGAACAGCACTCAATCTTCATCTAACGAGCATGAATTTGAAGGCTGCATCAATGCCGTATTCGACGGCAAGCAACCAGAATTTAATCAACCCCTAGTGCGTACTTGGGGAGAACTAATGGAGCGAATGAGCCGTGATGAAGTTTAAGGCGATGTTATTTGATAAAGACGGCACATTGTTAGAGTTCCACAAGATGTGGCTCAATGTTTCTCGTGGCGCTTGTGAACGTGTGAAATCTTACAGTGACCAGCATCAGGGTAATCAAACTGTCACACCTGCTGAGTTACTCTTGGCCATCGGCGTGGAAGGTGATGTGGTTGATAACTATGGATTATTAGCCTCAAACCCAGTGGAAGATACCGCAATAGCGTGGTTCAACATGCTACAACCCAATGCTTCGCTCGCTGAGTTCACTAAGGTGACCAAAGCCGCTTTCAATGACGAAGTGGAAGAGAACCCAAGCTGGATTGAAGCACTACCGGGTGTGGCTGAAAAGCTGGGTGTGTTTAAGCAGCAAGGCATGATTTTAGGTATTGCGACCGCAGACACCAAAGACTCAACCATCTACACACTAGAGCAATCGGGTTTGAGCGAGATGTTTGATTATGTCGGTTACTCAGATGGTGATATCGAACCTAAACCAGCGCCAGCACTGCTCAATGCCTTCTGTGAGCAATGTGGCATTGAGCCACATGAAGTGATCATGTTTGGTGACACGGTTTCGGATATGGAATTTGGCCGCAATGCAGGCGCAAGCAATGTCGGTGTTCTGACGGGGACTGCACAACACAGCGAGTTAGAGCCAGTGGCGGATCTGGTTATCGCATCAGTCGCCCATTTTGAGCTCAATCAACTGCAAGAACGTGGCTAAAGCGTGTCACGACAGATTGCAAAGATAGTATTTAACCAATTGATTTAAGGACAGGTTATGGCTGAAGTCACACTGAGAGGGGTAGAAAAAACCTACCCAAATGGTTTTAAGGCTGTGCACGGTGTCGATCTGAATATTCGCGAAGGTGAGTTTATGGTGTTTGTTGGGCCGTCTGGCTGCGCAAAATCCACCACACTTCGTATGATCGCAGGCCTTGAAGATATCTCAGAAGGCGATGTCTACATTGGCGATAAGCGTGTAAACGAATTGCCACCTAAAGATCGTGGTATCTCGATGGTGTTTCAAAACTACGCGCTTTATCCGCACATGTCGGTATACGACAATATGGCTTTTGGTCTGAAGCAACAGAAGCTGCCAAAGCATGAAATCAATGAGCGAATTGAAGATGCAGCCAAGACTCTGGATATCGAACACCTGCTAAATAATAAGCCGGGTGAAATGTCGGGCGGTCAAAGGCAGCGTGTCGCGCTTGGTCGTGCGATGGTACGTAAGCCAGATGTATTTTTGTTTGACGAGCCCTTGTCTAACTTGGATGCAAAGCTGCGTGTGTCGACTCGTGTCAGCATTGCGCAGCTGCATAACAATCTTAAGCAAGAAGGGCAAAACGCCACCATGATCTACGTGACACACGATCAGGTGGAAGCCATGACTCTTGGTGATCGTATCTGTGTGTTGAATCAAGGTGAGATCATGCAGGTCGATACGCCAATGAATCTTTACCAATACCCGGCAAACAAGTTTGTCGCGGGCTTTATTGGTTCGCCAGCGATGAATGTTCTCAAGGTGAGGTTGGATGAGATTGACGGTGTGATGAACGTGGTTTCTGAAAGTGGTACTCGTTGGACGTTACCACAGGACAAGCAGGCTATTGCTCGTGAAAAATTGGGCGAGTGGGTGTGGTTCGGTGTTCGCCCTGAGCACATTCAACTGGCTAATCATGATGCGCCGTTGTCTGAGGTGAATACTCAAACGCACAGGCTTGATGTGGTCGAGTCGATGGGTAATGAGCTGTATCTCTACTTCAAATTGGGTGCTGATAAGCTGGTGGCTCGCGTGCCTTTCGATGCCGATCGTACGGCAAACAGTGGCGAAGAGACAGTGCTTCACTTCAACACTTCACAGTGTCACCTGTTTGATTTAGAGACAGAAGAAGCACTGACTGAATAAGTCTATGTGTCGAAGAGTCAAAATAAAGAAATCCCCGCTCAGATGAGTGGGGATTTTTCTTAGGAGGAGTATCAACAGGAGCTCGGGACTGTACCCGAGGCTTTTTTGTTGGAGATAGCTAAACACTCTTGAGGGTTAGAACCATTTAATGGCTCGGAATCGCAATTCTTTTTTCTAGCCAACGAACCGCTTGTGATACGACCAAAATAAGAACAAGGTACTCCAAAACCAGAAACGTATAGATCTCTAAAGGTAAATATTCGTTCACCACCAGCTCATTTGCTCGTCTTGTTAAATCACTCAAACCAATCACACTCACTAGCGAACTCATCTTGAGGATATAAACAAACTGATTGCCCAAGGGCGGCAGTATCTGACGGAATGCCTGCGGTAGGATAACGAATCGCATTTTTTGCCAATAGGTTAATCCCAAGGATTCGGCCGCTTCATGTTGGCCACGATTAATCGCTTGAATCCCCCCACGGAACACTTCTGCCATAAAGGCGCTCTCGGCAATGGTCAATGCGATTACCCCTGCCCAGAAGTGGTTCAAAGAGACATCGAGTAATGTCGGCATTCCGTAATACACCCACAATAGCAATACCAATACAGGGATAGAACGCATCACCTCTACGTAAAGTCGATTAATCCCCCTGAGTATTGGAGAACTAGAAAGCGCTGGAAAGGCGACCAATAGACCGAGAGCCATGGCAAAAAACATACTCAACAACGAAACCTGAATAGTCTCGCTAAAACCAGCCATCAAAAACTGAATATTAGTTCGTCCCTGCTCAGTCGACGGGTCGAGTACATACCATCCCCATTGATAATCTGAACATCCTGTCAGAAACAGCAGAGAAACTAGCGATAAGTGACGATAGTTCACATTTACTCCCAAAAACTCCATTTGTTATTGCTATGTTAACAACCAAATCTGTTTAATGGTTAATAATTAAGAAGAATATCTACATTCATCACTTAGAAATCAGCATTCTTTAAAGGAATAAAAAATGAAAAAAAGCTTAATCGCATTAGGAATGTGCCTGCTTGCTTTTACACAGATCGCACATGCACAAAGTCGTTTACAAGAGATACTGGATGCGGGAGTTCTCCGCGTTGGTACTACGGGGGATTGGAACCCAATGACAATGAAGGATCCTGCAACCAACAGTTACCGCGGCTTTGATATCGATGTCACGACTGAGTTGGCTAAAGACCTAGGCGTAAAAGTGGAATACGTCGCAACAGACTGGAAAACCTTGGTGAATGGCATCACGGCTAATAAATACGACGTGACTGGTAGCGCATCGCTCAACATGTCTCGTGCAAAAGTCGCTGGATACAGCCAACCCTATTTCTATCTGGCTTTTGTCCCTGTTGTGCAAAAGAAAGACATAGAGAAGTTCTCAGATTGGAGTGATTTTGACAAGGCAGAAATCAAAGTTGCCGCCACACTCGGCACAGTACAAGAAAAAATGGTGAAGGACTTCTTCCCATCGGCACAACACATCGTGATTGAAGCGCCGGCGCGTGATTTCCAAGAGCTTTTAGCTCGCCGCGCTGATGTCTCCGTGACTTCAAACGTAGAGGCTGCAACCTTAGTAGAGAAGTTTAAGCAACTCGCGATTGTTCCGGTGAAAGAGCCACGTAAACCAACTCCAATTGCGATGCTACTACCACAAGATGATCAGGTTTGGATTAACTACATTAACCACTGGGTTGAATTGAAAAAGACGCAAGGTTTCTTCAAGCAAACCGCTGAGAAGTGGGGATTGAAGAGCATGTAACGAGCTTATAGAGAAGAGAAAAATAGAGCCCTTAGGGGGTAGGGCTCTAGAGTTAGGAGCTAACTTGACGTTGGGTTATGCGACGACCAGTGTTGCAGCTTTCTTCATCGCTTCCTTAGTAGAACACTCAATCACATTCGCGTTGGCAAAGCGGTGAGCGTCTTTCACTTGAATATCGTGAGCCAAGATAACCAGCTTCGCGTTGGCGACATCTAAGTCGGTGATGCGGTTCTGAATACCGTTTTGACCTTGTGTTTCTACTTTGATTTTCAGACCTGCTGCCGCACCTGCTTTCTCTAGTGCTTTGGCTGCCATGAAGGTGTGTGCAACACCAGAAGGGCAACAAGTTACTGCTACGATGTCGTACTCGCCTTCGCCTGCTACAGGTGCTGCTTGAGCTTGTGCTGGTGCAGCTTCAACTGTGTTTTCTTCGGTTTCAACAGCGACTGGTTTCCAGAAGCCAACGATAACCGCTGTGGTTAGAGAGCCTAGTGCGATACCGACCACGTACATAGGGATGTTGCTTGATACAGGTGCAGTGATTAGGCCACCCCACGGTGCGTGAAGTAGGATGTCAGTCATGAAGCCAAACACACAACCAACGATACCACCGGCTACGATTGAAGGAAGAACGCGCATTGGGTCATTCGCTGCGAATGGGATAGCACCTTCAGAGATACCGATAGAGCCCATGATTGCTGCTGCTTTACCTGCTTCTTGTTCTTGTTTAGAGAACTTGTTTTTGAATAGGAAAGTTGCCAGTGCCATACCTAGAGGTGGTGTACAAATCGCGATGCCTACGCCGCCCATTAACCATGGTTGTGTGTCTACTTGAGTTTGAGCAAATAGGGTCGCCACTTTGTTGATAGGGCCGCCCATATCGAACGCCGTCATACCACCAAGGATTGTGCCCAGAACCATCTTAGATGCACCCGCCATTGACGCTAGGAACTCGTTCATTGAAGCCATGAACAGTTTGATTGGCTCACCGATGCCCCACAGTACGATACCTGCCGAGATTAGCGTACCAACAAGCGGGTAGATGAAGTACGCACCTAGTGCTGTCATGTTAGTAGAAAGTGGGATCTTCTTAAGTTGAAGTACCACGCCACCTGCGATGAAGCCAGCCACGATACAGCCAAGGAAGCCGCCGCCCATGTCTGCCATAATGCCAGAAGAGATCATTGCAGGTGCTAGTGCTGGTTTGTCTGCAATTGAGTAACCAATAAAGCCGCCAAGAATGATTGGGAAAAGAATAAGGCCCTTGATACCGATGTTAGAGATGTCTGCCAGCAAGCCGTCTGCTGGAACCGCACCTTTACCCGATGCCATGACCGCTAAAGCCAACAGAACACCACCGGCTACGATGAAAGGCAGCATGTGTGATGTACCGAAAAGCAGGTGACCTTTCATGGTACTAAGGAGTTTTTTAAAGTCGCTACTACTATTTTTATTATTAGAATTGCTACTGGTATTCGTAGCTTGATTTGCTAGGGTACTCATAATTGTCTACGCCTTATGAATTAATTAAAATATTAAGGATTTGATGTTCATCTTTTGCGTTATGGATATCTTGAATAAATTCATCACTGAATTTTCCAAATAGTTCTTGTAGTACATAAATATGATGGTCAGCACCGTTGTCTGGTGAGGCAATCATAAAAAATACGGTTGGGCTAATACCGTCTTCATCGCCATACTCAATGCCTTCTCGCTTTACACCAACAGCAATTGCTGGCTCTGTTACTGCCTTGCTTTTCGAGTGTGGGTAAGCGATGCCGTCCATTGAGGTGATGCTTTGAGATTCACGAATTTCAATGTCTGCCAAAAAGGCTTCTTTACTGCTGATTCGGTTATTCTCAAATAACATGCCTGCCAATTCTTCAAACAGTTCTTTTTTATTATTTGCTTGAAGGTTGTTATTAATTAAGTTGACGTTAGTTAGCTGTGTGATCATTTATTAACTCATTCACTATTGAAGTTCTTGAATTAAAATTAATGGATTAACCTGATTCGCGAAATAGCAAATAAAAGCCCTTCACTGTACATTTGTATCCAGCAAAATTAAGTGTGATTTGCATCATTCATCCAGTGTGAGATGGGTCATATTTGATGGTGTATTTCGGTGTTGAAATAACTTTCTGTAGGAACAAAAATGCCCTGCAAAAGCAGGGCATAGATAGTGTGTGATTAGTGGTGATGGAGCTAGCTGTAAGCGCGCGCTACACGTCCAACGCAGTCGAGTTTGTAGCTCTCGGCATAAGCAGGAATAAACACCGACTGGCCTTTCTCTATCACGCAGGTTTCGCCACATTGGTGAGTGAGCACCATGTACTCGTCGAGTGGCAGTAGGATCTCTGCACCTTCGGTCGTGATCTGGCGTTGATGTGAGTTTTGCACGATAGAGAACTTAAAATCCTCAACTGGAATTTGATATTCCATCACATCACCTTGCTCAATCGGGCTGAGCAATAATCTATCCGCAGGCTTTTCATTAAATCGAGTACAAGAAACCAGTTCGTTCACGTCCATGTACTTAGGCGTTAACCCGGCACGCAGCACATTATCGGAGTTCGCCATGATCTCTAAGCCTGTGCCTTTGATGTAAGCGTGAGGGGTTTCAGCGTCCAGATACATGGCTTGCCCCGGCTTTAGCGTAATCACGTTCAATAGTAGCGGAGCAAACAGGCCGACATCACCTGGGTATTGGTTTTCCAGTTCTGAAATCAATTGGAATACACGTTTATCAGAAAGCTTGGCCTTCATGATCAACATGGTCAGCGCCATGCCTTTTTGTTCACCTTCCAAAGACAATAAGCTTGCAAAAAAACAGGCTAAGCCATTGGGTGTTTGATCGCCCGCGAGATCGTTTACCATCGAATGTAACTCAGGAATGTCGAGGTAATGAAAATGCTCAAGGATCTCGCTTATCGACCTAAAGCCATTCATCGCTGTGTAGTCGGTTAGGGCATACACCAGTTCTGGCTTGTGATTAGGATCCTTGTAGTTACGATTGCCTGCGGTCATCGGAATACCTTGTTGCTCTTCAAGAGCATAGCCAGATTCCGCTTGCTGCTTGTTTGGGTGGACTTGAACAGACAGTGCCTTCTCCGCAGCTAACACCTTGAATAGGTAAGGCAGCTCGCCAAAACGACTTGCAACTTTCTCGCTTAAAAACAGGTTTAGGTTCTTAGAGATCAAGCTCGATAATGTGGTCTGCTGCCCATTGTCGTTCACCATTGAGCAACCATTCGGGTGAGCACCCATCCAGATCTCGGCTTGCGGCTCACCAGACTGGTTATCTATGCCAAACAGTTGGCTAAACGAAGAAGGGCTACCCCATGCGTAGTTTTGAATCACATTAGTCATAGGGTAGAAAAAACGTTGTACGAACGAATCGTTCGCTAAAGAAAAATCAGACATCGAAATCACCATGAAGGGAAACATGGCTTGAGCTCTACTCGGCTTAATGAAATGCGAGAGTAGAGTGGGCTCAAGCCATTGGAGTTGAAATGGCTTAAGCCGCTGCTGTTGCTAGCTTGGCTTTGCGTAGGTTTTTAAGTGCGATACAAGTAACCGCAGTTACGCCCGCACCAGACGCCATGCATACCAGTGCTAGCAGTGGGTAGTTGATTGCGCCAAGTAGAGCGACCACTGGACCACCGTGAGCAACGCTGTTGGTGATGCCAAATGAGAACGCCATTACCGCAGCAGTCATTGAGCCAAGCACGTTGGCAGGGATAACTGACATTGGATCTTGAGCCGCGAAAGGAATTGCACCTTCAGAGATACCCACTAAGCCCATCGCGCCTGCTGCTTTGCCTGCTTCAATTTCAGAAGATTCAAATAAGTCGAACTTACGGCCGATTCTGGTTGCGATAGCCATACCCAGTGGAGCGACAGGAATTGCACATGCCATTGCGCCCATGAACTGAGTTTGACCGCTGGCAATCATGCCGACTGAGAATAGGAACGCCACCTTGTTGAACGGGCCACCCATATCAAAGCCCGCCATGCCGCCCAGTACGATGCCAAGTAGAACCACGTTGCCTGTGCTCATGCTAGTTAGTAGGGCAGTAAGCGCATCCATTAGCCCCGCGATAGGTGCACCAATGACGAAGATGAACAAACCTGCGATGAATAGAGAACCAGTGATCGGAGCGATCATGATAGGCACAAGCGGTTGAACGAACTTGTGGTAGCTAAACGAAGTAATCCATTTAACGAAGTAGCCCACTAACAGACCTGCGATGATTGCGCCAATGAAGCCAGTGCCTGCGTCAGCGCCATAGAAAGAGCCGTTGTTTGCGATCCAGCCGCCAATCAAGCCAGGGGTTAGAGCAGGGCGGTCAGCAATCGCGTAAGCAATGTAGCCGGCCAAGATTGGGATCATCAGGGTGAAGGCAACCACGCCCACTTCTAGGATTTGGTTCCACATGCTGCCAGCAGGAATCGCCATACCAGACTCACTTGGTTCGCCACCAATCGCTAGCGCTAGGGCAATCAAAAGGCCGCCTGTGACCACGAATGGGATCATGTGAGATACACCATTCATCAAGTAACGGTAAAGATCTGAGCGCGCTTGTGAGGCTTTTTCGGCAACAGATTGGTTGGTCGGTGCTTGTTCTGCTTGGTAGCTCGGCGCATTGAGTGCTTGTTTGATCAAACCTTGTGCGTCTTTGATTGGCGCTTTTACGTTGGTTTTGATAACGCGTTTGCCAGCAAAACGAGCCATGTCGACCTGTTTGTCACAAGCCACCACAATTGCGTCGGCACGTTCGATCTCTTCTTGAGTCGGGCTGTTTTTAACGCCGATAGAACCGTTGGTTTCGACCTTAACATCGTAGCCAAGAGCCGCCGCACCTTTCTCTAGTGCTTCAGCTGCCAAATAAGTGTGTGCAACGCCAGCTGGGCAGCCTGTCACGCCAATGATGAAGCCTTGTTTCTCAACGTTGGTTTCAGTTTCTGAAGGCTCAGGTTTGCTAAGCAGTAGTTCTAATGCTTGTTGTTCAGATTGAGCATTCATGAAGCTTTCGATAAAGCCTTCTTCAATCAGTTTTGAAGAAAGTTCTGCCAGTACTTCGATGTGGTGATTATCGCCGCCATCAGGAGAGGCAATCATGAAGAATAGTTTTGATGGCTGGCCGTCATCGGCGCCGTACTCGATACCCTGTTGATGGACACCGATAACAACCGCGGGTTTAATCACCGCAGCGCTTTTCGCGTGTGGCAGTGCAATACCTTCTTCAAATCCGGTATTGCCTTGTTCTTCACGAGCCTTAATGTCGGCAAGAAACTGTGCTTTGTCTGAGATTCTGCCTTGTGCGTAAAGCACGTCTATCAGCTCTTTAAATACGTCTTCTTTTGAATTAGCGCTAAGCGAAAGCTTAATCAAATCTTGATTGATCAATGTCGTGATCATAATGAACCCCTACTCTGTTCTTATTTTGTTAGGGGTATTCTGGAATCTACGGCTTACCTTCTGTAGTGAAGAAAAAATGCATTTACTGGATGATTGTTGCGTTATAAATGGAGTGTGATTTTGATCGGTCGAACGGGCGTTTTTAGCCCTGTGTTGACAAGGTTTGTCGTGCATTGAAGCTTTTATTTATAAGGGCTGCAGCGTGTTTTGTTATCTGGAAAATTACGTGCCTCATTGATTTGTGCACTGGAGATTTATTTCTACGACTGGATTTTTGTAACCTAGATCTCAAATTGTGATTTTGCTCAATAGCGCTATGTTTCACTAAGGAGTATATCTATTCCTGTAGCCTTATTGCTGCCTATATGAGTTCGAATAAATGATATTTCATGACCTAATCTCGTCGGTACTAAATGAGCGAGAACCATTTCATAACATCTGGTTTGCGGGAGATTTTCACACGCCTTCAGCATTCAGTTATCAGGTGAACTTTCCGCGTTTAGAACTGGTGCTTGACGGTGAGTATATTAATGAAATGGAGAGTCATGATCGTAAGATCACCAATGTTGTTGCGAAAGCTGGGGATGCGATTTTCATCCCGCCTAACTGCTGGAACAAGCCGAACTGGGATACTGATTGTTCGGTACTGAGTATGTTGTTTGGACGTCGTCAGCTTGGTTTAAGCTTGGTGAGCAAGCGCAAAGGGGAAGAGAGCTTTTACGATATCCAAAAGCACAGTATTCAGACTCGCTCGGGTTTTGCGATTGATAACATTTTGGAGGCGCTTAGTTCACTTGCGAGGGAAAGTAACAAGCAACCTATGGATGAGTTATTACTGCAAGCGCTGCTGCAATATAGTAAGACGATGTTAGATGCGCCCGTCGAGAAATCTCACAGCCGAGTACAGGATGTGTATCAGGGCATTTGTATCTACATTCAAGAGAACTTCCACCGCCACATCACCCGTGACAGCATCGCTTCGCGTTTTAGTATTTCATCCAACCACTTGTCACGAATGTTCCGTCAACAAGGCCATATGACGCTGGCCGAGTACATCACACGCGTGCGAGTCGATCGCGCTAAGTTCATGCTTAAGAAGTACAACTTCAAGCTCAATGAAGTGTCGGTGCGTTGCGGCTTTAAAGACGTGAACTATTTCTGCCGAGTTTTCAAAAACCGCACCGGAAGAACACCGACCGAGTATCGAGGATCAATCTAGCTCTAACGAGCTGGTAACTAAATAAGACGTGAAGAGATATACATCAACAAGGCTTGCAGGTCGACACTGCTTCGGGTCTTTTGCAGACGTTCATTGACCTGATCGTGAAGCAGGTTTCTGGTTAGGTTGGTAGCCGCCACAATATGCTCACGCTGTGGTTTGGTTGGCAGAACAAGAGCAATGGCTACATGCACTTCGCCGATACGTGATGCCCAGTCAATCGGGTCGTCACTGACGATAACCGCAATCGAGAGGTCTTGGGTAGATTCAAACATCACATGCGGCAGTGCGATACCTGGTGACACACATGTAGACGAGCGTTCTTCTCGCTTAATGAATGCCAGAATTAGTTCATCTGGGTTTTCTGGATAAACAAGGTGAGCGAGCCCTTTCAAGCACTCAAATTTTGTCAGTTGAGTTTGCGCCTTGGCGTGGTGCCATTTGATGTCACAAGGTGGGCATATCTGTGGCATTCGCTGGATTAGATCGTTTGAAAACTCATGGTTCACTTGCGAACCAACCATGGCGTAATGTTCGGCAATCACGTCTTTTATGACAAAACACGCGAGCTCTGCATCAATACCTACCGCGGTTATCTGGCATAAATCCCCTCGGAGTAAACCTACTTGCAGCATCGCGACAGATTTAGAGAGATCGGCGGTTCGGTTTTGAGTGATGTTGATAATGCGGATGGTACTTTTGAACTTTTTCGCTAAGCGAGCAAGCGGCTGCGCGACATGTGAGTTCGCCGTTGGATTGTCAACAAAGAAGGTGATCTGATATTCGTTCATGAAAGGCTTAAGCCCGACAATGCTTAATAAAGACTTTATCGACACTCAACAATACTTCTTCCATAGGGATGAATACGGTTTTTGCTGCGTCGAAGCGGCTTGGTTGTTCAATGTCGATGTCAGAGACGATCAATACCTTGTCTGCGAGAGTAATATCCTGTGCAGTCAGTAAGTTTTCAATACCCATAGCGCCTTGCGTCTCAACCTTGATTGAAACGTTGAATTTAGGGGCTGTTTTATTTAATGCATCAGCTGCCATATAGGTGTGCGCAATGCCTGTAGGGCACGCAGTTACCGCTACAATTCTCATTATTATTCTCGGCTTAATGTCGTCATTTTACTACCTGGTATGGGAAAACCCAGTATAGACCGGGAGCATACCGTAGGGGCGATACGTTTATGGGTTCTGTGGATTTTATGGATTGCCGTTTTTTATTCCAAGGTGAAAGTCACACTCTGAGCTCTTGGTTACAATAATCCAGTTAATGCACCTTTCGTCCTATATGATGATCAACGACACACCGCTAATCTTTTCATCCTATTAACATCGAATTTTAATTTAGGTCGGAAGAACCTAATTTCTTCAGTCTGAAATCAGGCGAGGCAGAGTAAACCATGGATATCACTAACATTATAGAGCCCGAGATTATCTGCTTGGAACTACAAGCAGACTCTAAACAGGCGGTATTTGAAGAGCTTGTCGAACTACTCGATCGTGCTGGTAAGCTCTCGAATAAAAGTGAATTCCTTGATGATATCTGGAAGCGTGAGGCTATTGGCAATACGGGATTTGATGATGGTATTGCGATTCCACATGCGAAAAGTACTGCCGTTGCTAAACCTGCTGTTGCTGTAGGTATCAGTCGAACGGGGATTGATTATGGTGCCGATGGCGGTGAGCTGTCTGATGTGTTTTTTATGCTCGCTTCGCCAGACAACAATGACGATCACCATATCGAGGTGCTGGCTCAGATCTCGACCAAACTGATTGAAGATGACTTTGTTACAAAATTAAAGGCTGTCGAGTCGGTCGAAGAGGCTCAAGAGCTGTTTCTTGAAGCCAATTCCGACTCTTTCGATAGCTATGCCTCTAGCCATCATGAAGTGTACGTTGAGCCGCTCAGTCCTTGGGCGCAGTCTCTTAATCGCTTGAAAGAGCATTTGCTGTATGGCACTTCGCACATGATTCCGTTCGTAGTCGCGGGCGGTGTGCTTTTGTCTTTGTCGGTTATGATATCTGGTCATGGTGCGGTTCCTGAAAGTGGTGTGTTGGCAGATATCGCGCAGATGGGTATCGCTGGCTTAACCTTGTTTACTGCGGTTCTAGGCGGCTACATTGCGTACTCAATGGCCGACAAACCGGGTTTAGCGCCCGGTATGATTGGTTCTTGGGTTGCGGTGAACCAATACAACACTGGTTTTCTTGGGGCGATAGTGGTCGGTTTCTTTGCTGGCTTTGTGGTGAATCTACTTAAAAGGATCAAGCTGCCAGACAGCATGATCTCGCTGAGCTCTATTTTCATTTATCCGTTAGTTGGCACCTTTGTAACCTGTGGTGCTGTGATGTGGGTGATTGGTTCCCCGATAGCCCAAGTGATGCTTGAGATGAATCAAATGCTGACGGGTATGGCTGGCTCAGGAAAAATGGTACTCGGTAGTATTTTAGGCGCGATGACGGCCTTTGATATGGGCGGCCCAATCAACAAGGTCGCTACACTGTTTGCTCAAACGCAGGTGAATACTCAGCCTTGGTTGATGGGTGGCGTTGGCATTGCGATTTGTACGCCGCCACTGGGTATGGCTTTGGCGACTTTCCTTTCACCGAAGAAGTTCAAGCGAGACGAACGTGAAGCAGGCAAAGCCGCAGGTATCATGGGTATGATCGGTATCAGTGAAGGTGCGATTCCTTTTGCTGCCGCCGACCCTGCGCGAGTGCTGCCTGCTGTGGTTGCTGGTGGCATTGTCGGTAATGTGGTTGGTTTTATGTTCCATGTGGTAAACCATGCACCATGGGGCGGTTGGATTGTTCTGCCTGTGGTTGATGGCAAACTTGGCTACATTATTGGCACACTTGCGGGGGCGCTAACCACGGCATTCATCGTGATACTGCTTAAAAAGAATGTGGTAGAAGGTGACGAACTTTCTTATCAGTCTGCCGGTGGTTCGGTAACAGAAGAAGGACAAGCGGATGTGTTGGCAATTACTTCATGCCCATCAGGTGTTGCTCATACTTTCTTGGCGGCTAAGTCTTTAGAAAAGGCGGCCCATCACCTTGGAGTTCGGATAAAGGTTGAGACCCAAGGTGCCAACGGAATAGGTAATCGCATTACACAGAAAGATATTGAAAGGGCGAGGTTGGTGATCTTCGCTCACGATGTGGCGATTAAGGAAGTTGAGCGCTTTGCGAATGTGAAAATCTTAGATGTCAGCACTAAAGAAGCGATGCTCAATGCGCAGGCGTTGATCATGCGAAAGGTGTAACCCTTAAACCTTAAAGTTAATCATCTATAAAGTTAACTAGACTCAAACTAAAAAGACTCCGCTCTAGCCTTTGGCTAACAGTGGAGTCTTTTTGTATGGCTTCTAAAACAAGTTGAGCTTTTAAAAAGGATGATACTTAAATACGTCTTCAACCATAGAGTTAAGCAAATCGATGTCGTCACAGGTTTTCGCGTAGGTACGCAAGCCTGCGATCTGAACTTGAACATGTCGAGCAAGTTGAGTCGGTTCACGCTCTTTACTGATCTCACCTAGCTCTTGAGCTTCGGTAATCAGCTTAGCGAACTCACCTTCCATGATCTTAAGAGATCTCTTCGCCTCTTCTAATAATTCGGCGTGTTCGTCAGTCAACTCAGCTACCGTCTTAGCCAACATACACATGCCATTTGGCGCACTTTTTTTAGATTCAACTACTGCACGTTTTACGAAGCTTTCAAGCGCTTTGATTGGTGAGTCTGTTTCGCTGCGAAAGCGGTTTAGATTAAGAATGCCAAGTTCGGTATAGCGAGCAAGCGTCTCTTTAAACAAACCTTCTTTGCTGCCAAATGTCGCGTAGATGCTACCCGGACGCATATCAATCACGTCTTGCAGGTTACGCATAGAAGTCGCGTGAAAGCCCTTTTCCCAATATAGGTTCGTTGCTTTATCTACTACGTCTTGTCTATCGAACTTCGCGGTCTTGGCCATAACATCTACTTCATTAATCTGAACATATGTTCAATATTTTATGCTGAACGTTCGTTCTAGTAAAGGTGTGTTTTGCTCGACTTAATTGTCGTTCTTGCACCTTACTGGTGCATAAGGCGCTCTATTGAATGCAATTTATGACAAGCTTTCGCTGCTTTTACTGTGGAATATTGCTCAATGTCTGCTAAACGCTAGTCGTCGACCACTTCGACGGTTTTATGCTGTGCGCCGTAATAGGTGCCTTCATCGATAGTGTACATCAGTGTTTCTTCACACTCTGGGCAATCGAATTCTTCATTGGGTTCGATTGCTGCTTCTTCTACCCATTCCCATCCAATATGTTCTTCGCAAGCGGGACAGTCCATAAAACCTCTAATTATGCTTCTACGTTAGTTGAATTCGTAACTTTTTGAGTCCGGCATTATACATAGTTGGCGCTGAACATGTAGCGACAACTGAGGTGATAAAGGGTGTGTTTGTACCTCTTTAGGGTTATGAAAAACTGTCATTTTTCAGTCACTTGCGTCGGAAAAACGTTGTTGCACGTTTTTTGTGTTTTCTAAAGCTGCATAGCTAACAAATTTATAAATAAACCAATGAATTTTGTAAGGTTAAATGCTAGCGTTATCGATTGTCGTCCGATATGGCACGGTAATTGATAAAACTAATCAGTACAGGCACACCATTTTTGAAGTGTGTCGAATAACATGACAGATAAAGATTCGTCAGCTGCTAGGAAATAAAAATGAAATTAACCGATATGTCTTTTAAGCAAAAAATCATCGCTTTGCTTATTTTACCGATCTTAGGGTTTCTCTGGCTCAGTGTTTCTGCGATATCCAAGGGTGTAGAAACTAAGAGTGAAATGTCCTCATTAAATCAACTGACACGCCTTTCGGTAGTGTACAGTGAGTTAGTGCATGAATTACAAAAAGAGCGAGGCATGACCGCTGGCTTTATTGGATCTCAAGGAACCAAGTTTGTCAGTGAATTAGCTGCGCAGAGAACCAATGCCGACAACCGACGTAATGAAAGAAACGATTACTGGCAGTCTACCAATATCAATCTGCCACAGATCAATCGCCTGAATACAGAGATAAGCCAGAGCCTTAATCAGATCACGACGATTCGAAATCGAGTGGACTCTCAATCTATCCCACTTTCAGAGGCATTGGGTTACTACACCCAACTGAATGCCAAGCTACTAAGCGTATCGGCGTTAATTGCTGAGCTAAGTTCTGATGCCATCATCACTACAGAGACCATCGCTTACTACAACTTCTTGCAAGGCAAAGAGCGAGCGGGTATTGAGCGTGCTGTTCTAAATAACACCTTTTCTAAAAATGAATTTGGTCCGGGTATGCTGGTGAAATTCATCTCTTTGGTGACAGAGCAAAATACCTACTTTTCGAATTTTGAAGTGTTGAGCAACCCAGCGAACGTTCGTTTCTTTGAGCAACAGTTAAACGATCGCTCTGTAGCAGAAGTAGAAAAACTTCGTAGTTTGGCTGAATCTAAGATGAGTGGCTTTGATGTCGACCCTGTGTACTGGTTCTCTCAATCTACCGCTCGTATTGTTCAGCTAAAGAAAACAGAAAACCACCTTGCTGAGTCACTGATTGCGTTGACTGAGAAAAAGATGTCACAGGCGCAATCTGCGATGATGATGAGTATCGGTCTATTTGCTTTGATTACGTTGTTTGCGACTTTCGTGAGCTTTAAAGCGATCAGCGACCTGACGATGAGAGTGAAAGACTTGACAGTGATGTTGTCTAAAGTTCGTAATGACAATGATCTAACGGTTCGTGCTAAGTACGTTGGTAGCAGCGAACTTGGACAGATCTCTTCGGCACTCAACGAAACTCTAGAGAAGTTTTCAAACGTTATCGACAACCTGTCTCAATCGAGCCTTACTTTGGCTTCAGCCGCTGAAGAAACCTCACAAACTTGCCATTACAACTCGAATACGCTGGTTCAACAACAAGATCAAATCGGTTTAGTTGCGACGGCGACAGAAGAGTTATCGGCTACGGTAAATGAAGTCGCGGCAAAAACTCAGCAGACAGCCAGCTCTGCTAAAATGGTCGATGAGCAGTCACAAGAAGGTTTGAGTACAGTTCAGGATTCTTATCACTCGATTGAAAAACTGGCATCTGAAATTAATGATCTAGCGGAAAAGATCACGCACTTACATGAGAGCAGTAATAACATTAACAGTGTGATTGATGTGATTAAGTCCGTCGCTGAACAGACTAACTTGTTAGCATTGAACGCGGCAATTGAAGCGGCACGAGCGGGTGAGCAAGGTCGTGGGTTTGCGGTCGTAGCCGATGAAGTTCGTACACTGGCGCAGCGCACCCAGCAATCGACAGCTGAAATTGAAGGCTTTATCAGCTCGCTACAGTCTGATGTGCAGACGGCGTTCAATGTTATTGATAACAGCCAGAAGATGTCGTCTAAAGCGGTTGAGGATTCAAAAGAGGTTGAGCACACTTTACAAGGTATCTCAGCATCGGTAAGCGAGATATTTAGCATGACCGAACAGATCGCCACAGCAACGGAAGAGCAAGCCGTTGTGACTCAAGATATCGCGCAAAACGTGATGGCAGTAGAGCAGAAATCGACGGAGTCGACCACAGGTGCAACTCAAATTGCAGCAACAGCCAAAGAACAAGCTGAACTGGCGGCTTCATTGAAAGAGATCGCTAGTACGTTTAAGAGCTAATCTTTCAGAGTTAGAAGTTTTCCATCTTATATAAAAATGTCCTGCCTAATGCGGGACATTTTTTTAGTGGGATATTTTTGGGTAAAGCGACTAAAGCGCTTGTCCGTTAACCGACAATTTCACATCAATGTTGCCGCGAACCGCATTTGAATATGGGCAAACTTGGTGAGCGGTTTTTACCAGCGTAACAGCCTCTTCTTGAGCCAAGTCGAGCTCAATCGCTAATGAAACGGTTAAAGCAAAACCACCATTTTCATTTGGACCGATACCAACCGTTGCAGTTGTTGGCGCCGATGCAATCTTGATTTTCATTTCTTTCGCTACGTGAAGTAGAGCATTTGAGAAACACGCAGAGTAGCCCGCAGCAAACAGTTGCTCAGGGTTCGTTGCTTCACCTGAACCGCCCATTTCCTTCGGGTAGCTTAATGCAACAGAAAGCAAATTATCGTCAGTAGAAACTTGGCCGTTACGACCAGCAATTGCAGTAGCAGAAGTAGTGTAGAGTGTTGTCATTGTCTTAATCCTTAAAATGGTTGTGTAAAATTAAATTGCGCGCAACTTTATTTTGAGGTGAGCTTAATTGATAAAACTTATGTGTGCAAGTATATTGTGTGCAATTTAATTTATTGATGAGGTGATCGTGAGCGACCAAGATGAATATCTAAAGTTAGATAATCAGGTGTGCTTTGCACTTTACAGTGCTTCAAATGCAATGAGTCGAGCTTATCAACCTCTGCTGAAAGCGCTTGATCTTACTTATTTACAGTACATTGTGATGATGGTGCTTTGGGAGCAACAAGAGATAAATGTCAAAGCGTTAGGCGCTAAAACACATTTAGATTCAGGAACCTTGACTCCATTACTTAAGCGTTTAGAAGCAAAAGGTTATGTGCTTCGTAAACGTAGTGCTGAAGATGAACGAGTGCGAGTAATTACGCTAACTCCTGTAGGGACTGAACTTAAAGAGCGCGCGCAAACTGTCCCAGAAGAGATATTTTGTTTGTCTAAGATGAATGAAAACGAACTTACATCGCTCAAAGCGCAATGTGAGCAGTTACTTGACAACTTAACTCAATAAGAACGTCTCTTTAATTCTCAGTAATAACGTTCAAATACTGAAAAAGCCAGTGAGTATCTACTGTTAATAGCAGAGACTCCTGGCTTTTTGTGTTTTGATGTGAGTGTGAGGTACTTGTTTAATCTTCACTCACAAACACATACATATCACCACGGCAGCGGTTGATACTGTGCCTCTATCTAACCCATAAACCAAGACACGAAAATCAACGCGCCAAAACCGAATGTCGCCATTAGTGCGGTGTCGCCACCCGCAGCTGTGTAGCTGCCCTCGGTTTGTAGGTGAGGGAAGTCAGGTCTACGAACTTTAACTACCATTGCGAGCGGTCCCCAGATAGCTAGGAACACCAGCACCATACCTGCATAGTCGAGCATGCTGACGAATTGGCTAGCAAACAACTCAGCCAATACCAAAGGCAACACAAAGGTCAGAGCGTAAGCCATTAGCTTGTTGTTGGTTACCGCGTCTTTGTTTTGGTCATACAGCGCCATGGACACGCCGAGGAAAGAAGTCACCAATGCCAGTGCAGAGAACAGAGCAATCACTACTTTTAACCAAGCAGATTGTCCGCTAAACGCAGAGATCAGTTCTGAAATGTTGTGGAACTGGCTGATCGCGTCTGTACCAAGGTTACCGATAATCGCGAACAACCAAGTGAGGTAGCACACGAGCGGAATCACTGAACCTAACAGAATCATATTGCGGATCTGCTTTTGAGTCGCTTCACGGTTGTAGATAACCAGTGACGGGATCACCACCATAGAGGCAAAGCTGGTAAAGATAACCGCGCTGTATTGCACCACATCATTGGCTGTGTATTGGCTAGTTTGAGTGAGGTAATCAAGACGGATATTGCTAAACAGAGAAGCGATAACAATAAATAGCATCACCACCATCATGATGAATAGGCCACGGTTCAACTTATCGATATAAGACTTACCCGCTACCACAATCACACCCATAAATAGGCTGAAAACGGTATAAGCAGCAGATGCAGAGATGTTTACGCCAACATCGAGCAGTAGCTTATGGATGATGTCACCCACGCCCAAGATATAAGCGATCAGCATGCACACTAGCAGTAGGTAAAAGAGTGCATTGATAAAGTGTTTTCCTTTGCTGCCCAGAGTGAGGTAAGCAACACTGCTCATGCCACTGTTATCTTTGGTTTTGGTACACGCTTCTGCCAATAGGAGAGCTGAGTATGTGGTGCCGATAAAGATAAGTAGCATCAGCACTGAGCTGATCATGAAGCCAAATTGAGCCAACACCATGGGAATAGCGAGCATGCCAGCCCCTAATGCAGTTCCTGAAAGAATCAAAGAACTGCCGAATAATTTCATATTCAAAAAAGCAACCTCTAAGTATCCAATTAGTTTTTAGTTGGATTGTAAATATTTGTTGCCAAGCCTAACAAATTACTCAGTAAAGTTAGGGGTTAAATTCTAATTATTTTTGAATTTTTCTAAAAAATTTAAGCAGGAATTTATGGTGGGTATGAGTGGTTGATTTAAGTATTCATTCGGTGATTTTATTTATCGTTCTGATAACTTTTGTAAATTGCTCGCCGATTAATAGGCCGCGGTTTATAGCTGAAAAATCGGTGTCTTATTTTCAGCAGAATTGAGTCAAAACCTTGCTTATTGCGTGAATTCTTGGCTGTAGCCTTTTCCATATACTGACGGTTTGTCGTAAATGGAAAGATCCGTTGTCGTAGATGCCACTCGGTAGTTTGGCGTTTCGCTCTTATTATCCTCACACCAATTATGTGGGGGTGTTATGTATCGTTTTCTGTTTTGTAGTTTCGCACTTGTTCTCTTGTATCCAACGGCGATTGATTTGTATTTGGTTGGCTTGCCTCAAATCGCGGCTGATCTAAATGCCTCGGAGGCGCATCTCCATGTGGCGTTTTCTATCTATCTTGCGGGCATGGCAACTACTATGCTGTTCGCAGGTAAATTTGCCGACAAGGTAGGAAGAAAGCCTGTCGCGATTTTCGGTGCGATTGTCTTTGCTATCTCTTCAATGTTCGGTGGCATTGTGACTAGTGCGGAACCGTTTCTAGCGGTGCGCTTTTTCCAAGGTGTTGGCGCGGGTTCATGTTATGTAGTGGCATTCGCCATACTTCGAGATGTGTTAGACGATCAAAAACGCGCTAAGGTGTTGTCGATGATGAATGGCATTACCTGCATCGTGCCAGTGCTTGCACCGGTGATCGGTCACTTAATCATGACGGTATACCCTTGGCCGAGTCTGTTCACGACCATGGCAAGTATGGGGGTAGTCGTGTGTTTGTTGTCGGTGTTAGTGCTAAGAGAAACCAAGCCGAATAGCGTAGGCTCGAAAGTCACAAAAGCTTCTGTGTCTCAATCAACTTCAACCGAAACTTTTAAGGAGCACTTGTTTATCAGCCGAGTGATCATGACCAGCTTGGGCGTGACGGCGATTCTGACTTACGTGAATGTGTCTCCAATGCTGATAATGACTGAGCTTGGTTTCGACCGTGGTCAATACTCATATACCATGGCTCTCACTGCATTAGTCAGTATGCTGGTGTCTTTCTCCGCGCCGTTTGCCTTGAATGTGTTTAAACAAAAAAGCCTCATGCTGACATCTCAAACGTGCTTTGTGATTGCAGCTATCTTGTTGCTCGCATCGATTGATGGTGGGCTAGGGCATTATGTAACCCTGCTAGGCTTTGCTTTTGTGTGTGGTGGCTTCTCGTTAGGTTTTGGTGTCGCGATGAGCCAAGCATTGAGCTGTTATTCACAACGAGCAGGCGTTGCGAGCTCAATATTGGGCGTTTCTCAGGTGTGCACGTCGGCACTGTTTATCTGGTTGATGGGCGTGATTGGGCTAAGTGCATTGAATATGTTGGTATTTATACTGGCTGCTGGTGGAGTTATCAGTATTGCTCTAATACTATGGGTAGGTCCTTCCCAAGTGAAAAGTGATTATGAAGAAGCCACTAGCCCGTCTTGATCTCAACCTGTTGTTCACTCTGCAATTGCTGCTGCAAGAGCAGAGTGTCTCAAAAGCTGCCAAAAAGCTTAACGTTACGCCCTCAACGGTGAGTAAATCACTGACTAAGCTTAGAGACTGGTTTGATGATCCTCTGTTTGTAAAAACGCCAAGAGGTTTAACGCCGACACCACTTGCGCTCAGCATGGTGAAAGATCTTCAAGAGTGGCTGCAGATTGGTAGCCAAATTCTCACGACTCGTGGTGATGATGCGCCCAAAGATGTGCGATTGAATCTAGAGGCGGAATCCCCGCTGTCACTGATTATGCTCAATGAGCTGACGCAAAGCGTGTATCAACGCTATCCGAATGCGAAGATCAAAATGCGTAACTGGGATTATGACTCGATAGACTCTATTGTTCGTGGCGAATCTGATATTGGTTTTTCAGGGCGAGAAAGCCATCCGCGCTCGAAAGAGTCTCTAGACGCGCTGCCGTACTTCATCGATTTCGAGGTTTTGTTTCACGACATGCCAGTGGTGTATCTCAGAAAAGATCATCCTGCCTTACAGGAAGAGTGGAACCTTGAGGCTTTTCTCAAATACCCTCATATCAATATCGTGTGGGAAAAAAGCGAAACGTGGGCGCTGGATGAAGTGTTAACCGATCTACAACTAGACCGAAACATTGCTCTAACTCTTGCAGGCTTTGAGCAGTCTCTGTTTATGGCGGCTCAATCAAATCACTCTATGACGACGGTTGCGCCCAACTACTGCCGACGTTACGCAGAGCAACTTCACCCCAACCTAACCTGCTTACCTATTCCGTTAGACGAAGAACATGCCAATAAATTGCTAATTCCTTTCACTATGATTTGGCATAAACGCAATGCCTATAATCCGCTCGTTTTATGGCTAAAAGACACACTCAGATCGCTTTACCAGTTTGAAGGAAAACAGGTAAAAGACGTGAAAAGTGTCTAAAATTCTGTTGACCTGACTACAACTTCATAGTTTATCTTTGCTACCGAAATGAGAGGGGGAGTGCATGTATCGTATCTCTGAACTGGCCGAATTAGTTGGGCTGAGTCGTTCTACATTGTTGTATTACGGCAAGCTAGGTTTGATTGAAGCTCAGCGTCAGAGCAATGGCTATCGTCTTTATTCTGAAAAGGATCTACAACGTGTTCGCTTGTTACAGCAATTGCAAGCGGGTGGGTTGACGCTCAAAGAGTGCCAAGCCTGCTTAGATGCAAAGATCGAACGTAGTTTGTTGGAAAATAGACTCAAGCAGTTGGACGAAGAGCTACTGCAAAAACAGCGTTCACGAGATCTATTAGCAGCAATGTTAGGCGAAAGCGGATTAGAAGAGTGGCATGAGTCGATGGATAAGCTTGCGCCAGATGCACACCTCGATTGGTTAATTAAGCAGGGCTTTGATGAGAAACAGGCTCTGCGATTGAAGTGGTTATCGAAAGACATGAATGAACATGAACAATATATGGCGGATTTCGGCGTCATTTTTGAGGGACTAGAACGTTTAGGTCCCGGAACGAATGAGGACACGCTTACCGCGCTTTCCTACGTTTCGGAAGCACCGAAGCGCGTCCTTGAAATTGGTTGTGGTAAAGGCATTGCAACCGCCGTATTAACGAACGCCATGAAAAAACATCAGGCTGAAGTGCAGGTCACTGCGGTAGATAATGATCAACCGTGTTTGGATATTCTAAATCAGCAAGCACTAGAACTTGGTCTGGAAAGTAATATCAAAACGGTATGTGCAAGCATGATGGATTTACCGTTTGAAGCTAAGTCATTCGACTTAATCTGGTCAGAGGGTAGCGCTTACATCATGGGTGTCCAGAAGGCACTTAAGCAGTGGCGAAAGTTACTTGCCGATGATGGCATATTAGTCGTGAATGATTTGGTCTGGAACACCGAGAATCCTAGCGAATCAGCCGAAGTGTTCTGGCAGAAAGAGTACCCAGATATGACGACGGTTTCTGAGCGCATTAAACAGGCAAAAGCAGCGGGTTATCAAGTCCTGAATGACTTTGCGATGAGTTATGCCGGTTGGCTTGCCTACTATCAGCCCTTGCAAAAGCAAGTTGAAGCTCTGAAAGCGACGATGCCAAACTCAAAAGCGCTAGCAGATTGCGACAATGAAATTAAACAATTCTTCAATAACAGCAAACTTGTGGAAGGCTCTCAAGGCTCTGTGAAGCGTGATTTTGATTATCACTTTTTTGTGTTGAAGAAAGTACAGTAAGTGAAGAACACCATGAAATATAGACAATACGATTCAAGCGAGATCGAAACGATCACTCAGCTTTTTACTCGAACCTTTACTGATTCAGAAGGTGAAAATGAAGGTAAAACCGTGGGTAAGCTTGCCAATGACCTTTTGACGACTACAGATCCAACAGAACTACTTTGCTTTGTTGCTGAAGATGATTCTATTGAGTCTGACAGCAAGGTTGTGGGTGCGATTATCTTTACTCCGCTTTCATTTGACGATGAAACCAAGGCGTATTTACTTTCACCAGTAGCGGTGAGCACACAGGTTCAAAAGCGTGGTATCGGCCAACAACTGATTAACTTCGGCTTAGAGACTCTAAAAGAGCAGGGTGTTGACCTTGCAGTGACGTATGGTGATCCTAGTTATTATTCAAGGGTGGGCTTTGAGCAAATCACTGTTGAACAAATCCCTGCGCCATTTGAGTTGAGCTACTCTCACGGTTGGATCGCTCAATCGCTGACTGGCGGGGAAATCAAAGTGGCGAGCGAACAGTCTAGCTGTGTTGAAGCTTTGGCTCACGCTGAGTACTGGTAGTAATTCAAAAATAAAATCTTAAATGAATGAAAGCCCATCAGGTCCACTTGATGGGCTTTTTTTATTTTTAATCAAAAGGATAAGTTAACAATGACTCGACTTTGAATAGTCTATTCTTCCTTTTAATTTCCTATTCGATAGTTATATCTTGAACAACTGTTCAAAATATAACTTGAACGATCGTTCTAGTTTGGTTTATATTGTTTTCACACCAACGGAGAGCAGTCACTAAATCTCCGTAAATGACCAAATTTAGAATCAGATTTGATAGGAATAGAACGATGAGCAAATTCAAAATTCACTCAGTAGAATCAGCACCAGAACAAAGCCAACCTATTCTTGAAGGTGCGAAAAAACAGATGGGTCGAGTTCCAGGTTTATTTGGTGTGTTAGCGGAATCACCGAATACACTCAAGGCTTATACTCAGCTTCATCAAGCGTTTGGCGATTCATCTTTCGATGCAGAAGAGCTGACAGTGGTTTGGCAAACCATTAACGTTGAGCACGAATGTCACTACTGCGTCCCAGCTCATACTGGCATTGCACACTCAATGAAGGTTGACCCGGCAATTACTGAAGCACTGCGTAATCGCACCGCAATGCCAACAGAAAAGCTGCAAGCTCTACACGACTTCACACTAAGCATGGTTCGTAATCGCGGCAATGTGCCAGCAAACGAAATGGAAGCATTCTTCGCTGCGGGTTACGGCCAACAGCAAGTTTTAGAAGTGATTCTTGGCCTGTCACAGAAAGTGATCAGTAACTACGTAAACCACGTTGCTGAAACGCCAGTAGACAAAGTATTTGAGCAGTTCGCTTGGCAAGGTTAATCGCTTTTAATTAAGCCGGGAATGATAATGATGAAGGCCCCGCTCAGTTGAGCGGGGCTTTGTTATGTTCAGGGTCTAGCCTGATTGGTGGAGCAGTTAACGTGTATGTTTGGCGATCAACTTCGCCAGCGTCGCGACTCCTTCTTTCCAGTCCTTGTTCTCTTCAATGTTCGCGACAGTAAAGCGCAGGCAATGTTTGTATTGGTCGTGGGTGCCAAACACAGTGCCGGGTAAGATACCTAACTTATGCTTCAAACAATCTTGGTAGACGGCATAGCTGTCGAGTGATTCGGGGAGCGTTATCCAGTTTATAAATGCTCCCTCAGGTTTGGAAAGATGGTAGCGTCCTACAAGATGAGGGTAGCTATCTAAGGCTTGAATCAAAAGGCTTTGAAATTGCTTTTGGTTGGTTTGATAGAGTCGCTTCATCTTAGATAAATGACTGCGATATTTGCCAGTGGTGAGAAACTGGCCGACCGCTGATTGCATCAGGTTGGAGCTACCCATGTTGTCACACAGTAGGTACTTTTCGATTAAAGGTTGATAGCGACCGGAAAGCAGCCAGCCAACACGCAAGCGAGAGTCCAAAGTCTTGGATAGAGAGTTCACGTAGATCACTCGTTCTTGGTCATCCAGTTCTTTCAAGCTCGCAATCGGAGCATCAAACGCCAAACTCCCGAACACATCATCTTCAATAATCGGCAAAGATCCGGTTATCTCTAATAATGCTTTTCGGTTGGCAAGTGGCATTCTAGATCCTGTCGGGTTGGTAAAGTTTGGTGTCAGCAGCAGCGTTTTCACTTCCCATTTATCTAAGGCATTTTGTAGTGCTTGAATATCGATTCCAAGGCTCACACTGCTTGGTATTTCAAGTGCTTGTAAGCCTAGTGATTCCAATAGGAGTAAGTTACCAAAGTAGCATGGAGACTCAACTACAACGATATCGCCCGGTTTGGTTAACGCGCGAAGTGCTAAACTGATCGCTTGCTGCGCGCCGTGAGTGATCGCAATCTCTTTCGATCCTGCAGGTACGCCCAGATCGTGGGTGATCTTTAACAATTGTTTTACTAATTGTTCGTCGCCGGGCGGCAGTTGGTAATAGCCAGGAAGTTGAGTCTGCAAGCGGCTGTGGCGACCAATTTCAGCGTACAGACTACGAATGGCGGGGTTGTTAATGTTTGGGTGAGCAGAGCCTGCTTGTAACTTTAAACGCCCACTGGGGCGGGAGAGTACAGATTTAGTGACAGATAAAAGGTCAACTTTTTGCGGCTGGCTCGGTGCATCCCAACTTGTGGTGTTGGGGGCTTTAACGCGATAACCCGACTTGGGAACGGAATATACCCAGCCCGTCGCTTCCAACTCTTGATAGGCACGAATCACGGTGTTTTTGCTTACACCCAGTTGCTCGCTTAGTTGTCGGATTGAGGGTAGGCGATCGTCAGGGTGAAAGAGCCCTTTATCGATTTGAGCCTTAATATGTTGCTCGGTGGCGAGATATTTATTACCGCTGACTTCTACTTCCACACTGTTCTCCCATCTACTGACTCTCAATCTGTAACCATTTAAAGTGTTATATCTGTATCTTTATTAGTTATCTGTACCCAACTAAGGTAACAGCATTGATGAAGAGTTGACCAGAGGTTTGTAATGCTGATTAAAATGATTCCGTTTGTGTTTGTAATATTGTGGTCGTCAGGCTTTGTTGGCGCTCGGCTTGGTGTTGAATACGCTGAACCCGCGACGTTACTTTCACTTAGGATGGTAGCCAACGTAGCGCTGTTCTTGGTTTTGATTGCAATCCTTAAACGTCGTATCCCTCGTGGTCGAGCATTCTTCCATGCGTGTGTTGTTGGGATATTGATTCATGGTTTTTACCTCGGTGGTACCTATCTGGCGATTGATATGGGGATGCCTGCAGGTTTGAGCTCTTTATTGGTGGGTCTGCAACCTATTCTTACCGCGCTGATCATGGTCAGCTTCACCTCACAGCGTTTTAACTTTGCGCAATGGCTTGGTTTAGCGCTTGGCTTTGCGGGTATTAGCTTGGTGTTAATGGGTAATATTGAATGGCAATCGGATGACCAAAAAGGCTTGGCGACACTGTTATGCTTAGTGTCACTGGTAGGTATTACTTGCGGCACTTTATATCAAAAGCGTTTCTGTAAGGGCACAGACATGGTGGGCGGTGCAATGGTGCAATACTTGGCTTCTGCAGCGTTGTTCCTGCCTTTTGCGATGCGCTACGAAACCATGCAAGTGAACTGGACGGTAGAATTTACGTTAACGCTGATTTGGCTGGTGGTCGTTCTATCTTGTGTCGCAATATTGTTGTTACTTTACATGGTGGAGAATGGGGCGTCTTCAAGTGTCGCATCGGTGTTTTATCTCGTACCGCCGACAACCGCAATTCAAGCGTGGCTTATCTTCGGCGAGTCGTTCGACATCTATGGCGCAATGGGTTTTGCGTTGTCAGCCACTGCGGTTTATCTGGTGGTGAAGAAGCCCGAATTGATTAGGTTCCGAAGACAAGCAGCTTTAAACCGTTAAAAATAAAAAGAGCCTGAATATTCAGGCTCTTTCTCTGTCAATAACTTTCTAGCGACTATCGATTAGCGCTTCATCAAGCATGCGTAAGCCGTTGTAAACGGTGCTTCTTGGTATTGTTTTAGACCAGTCTCTTTGAACTTCATCATTAGAGGGTTACGCTTCAGGCTTTCTTTGATGTCTGCTGGAGAAACTACTTCAACGTTTAGTCCGTCGATCAATTGGATCGCTGCTTCTAGTTTGAAGCCGAAGCCACCGCCAGCAAATTTGCCTTTAGTTTGGCGTTGGCGAATCACTACTTTTTCTACTTGGTAATCTTCCATTAACTTTGCAAAAGAGAATTGAAAGTCTTTCATATTCTGTGTGTCGTTAGCGTCGCTGATAGAAACCTTAGAAACTCGGCAATCAGGAATGTTAAATACACCATCTGACAGAGAAAGAAGACAGATGACTGCATCGTTACCTTTGATTTCAACACCACAAATTTTCATGTTCTTACCTACTTATTTTAGAGCCCTATATTATGGTGTTATTTCTAACACTTCTCCAGTATTTGCGTGTATCCGTCGAAAATAAGTCTAAATCAGAGAATATCTTAGCGGCGAAAAGTTAACCTTTGGCTAATTTATCATCATGTAGATAGGCGGTAACGTTTGCTATGGGATGAGGCTCACAAAAGCTTAGCGGGATTTCATATGTGTGCTGTATATTGCGCGCGCATCCCTATTTGAAGTGTGGTTATTAATCCCAATGAATATCAATAATCTTTCGATTAAGAGTAAAATCGCGATCCCGCTGTTGGTGATTGTGATTGTTTTTTCTACCGTTACCGTGCTCAACGTTATCAGATCAAATGCTCAAGCTGCGATTAATAACGAGCTCAACAATGTCGTTCAACCTGTTCTAGATAACCTAGAAGATGGCTACCGCGATATCTACCAAATCATCGCTTCAGCGCAAGGCTTGTTACTTGCGAAAGATCAGGCGGCGATTGACTATCAAAAGTTCGAATTCAAAGACAACGCTTATAAAGCGGTTCCACGCTTTGAAAGTGTTGAGACTTTGTATCGAGCTGGTGTGTTAGATCCTTCTTCACGTGGTGAACTGTCTAAACTGGTTAATGCGATGAGTAAGTGGGTCGCGCTACACGAACCTATGTTTGCTGACCCTGCGAATGCACATCAATACAACATTGATTACTCGCCAGCGTTAGATGCTGAGTTTGCGATTATCCGTAAACAACTGCGTGATATCCGTACCCTGATTGAGTTGAAGCAGAAAGAGCTGCGTCAGCAAGCGGGCGACTCAATTGAATCAAGCAAGTTGATCATTGAGGTTGGAATGGCAGTCGCTGTTTTTGCCGCATTGTTTGCGATGTGGTTATCGAACCGTTTCATTGTTCAACCAATCCAGAACGTTGAGAAAGCAATGAATGAGATCGCATCAGGTGATGGTGACTTATCTCAGCGCATGAAGGTGGAAGGGAACGACGAGATTGCTCGTTTAAGCTCTGCTTTCAATAAGTTTGTTGGCAAAATCCACGTTACGGTTGAGCAAGTAATTTTCACGTCAAACGCTGTTCGATCTGAGATGGAAAATATTAAGTCGCTCACTCAAAGCGTTGCTGAATTCTCTTCAAACCAACAGCGAGAGAGTGAAGTTGTTGCGGCTGCTGTTCATGAAATGCAGGCGACTAGCGAAGTGGTGAGTGGTAATGCCCTAGATGCGGCTACCGCAAGTAACGTTGCGAATCACGAAGTGGAGTCGGCAGACACTACGCTTGGTCTAACCGTGACATCAATTGAACGTCTAGCTCAAGATATTGAGAACGCGGGTGGTGTGGTTCAGGAACTGGATACTGATGTGAAAAACATCGCCTCTATTCTTGGCGTTATCAAAGGTATTGCTGAACAAACTAATTTGTTGGCCTTAAATGCAGCGATCGAAGCGGCACGTGCTGGCGAACAAGGTCGTGGTTTTGCTGTAGTCGCGGACGAAGTACGTGCATTGGCAAGTAAAACTCAAGACAGCACTGGTGAAATCGAGGCTATGATTGAGCGTTTAGAGGTCGGGGCTAAGCATGCTGTTGGCGTGATGAGCGAGAGCAAAATCAGCGGCGAGAAAACCATTATTCAAGCAGGGACTGCAGCGTCTTCTTTGAGTGAGATTCGTAATTCAATAGGTAAGATGAATGACATGAACACGCAGATTGCGACGGCAGCTTCTCAGCAGTCTCAAGTGTCTGAAGAAGTGAACAAAAATGTTCAACGTATCGCAGAAAGTACGATGCAAATGGTTGAGATGGCGAGCAGCGCTGAAAATGCGTGTATGGCTTTGGCCGAGCAATGTGAGGCGCTTGATAGCCTAGTTTCGCAGTTCGAGGTGTAACATTTAGAGCTGAGATGAACGTGGTTTGTTCTCGTTAGCCGCAAAGAAATAGCAGAAAGCCCGAACTCCATGAGTTCGGGCTTTCTTTTTAGATACATGATCCGTTGTTGACCGTGAGCTGCTAGTGATTAGCTGTTACGACCGTCTTGGTATGTGTAACGGTAATCAACTTTTACGTTTGCTTGGTAGTGAACATCGCCGTTCATGTTGGTGATTTTCTTCACCTCCATATTCGCGTCATCAATTTTGAACGAATCGTATTTTGTTGTTTGCTGGAACTGTGGCAGTTCTCTTGAAAGCTCAAACGGTGTCTTTGTGCTTAGCTCATCCATAAGGTTCGTGCCTGCATCGTATGCTTCCGCTTCAGTAACAAAGGTATCAGACTTTAGCGTTGTTTCTTGGATCGTCGTTTTAGTGGCTGCGAACGCTGTGGTGCTGAGTACAAGAGTTGATGCAAGTATGATTAATTTTTTCATAAGAGTACCTGACTTTGTTGTGTAACCAATGATTCGAGTTTTCAACCTACCAACAGTAGATAAGAATAATGTTAGGACAAAAACGAACTTATGTAAGAAGTTAGTCCCACAGTGATTGTTAGTTGAGAGTTATACGCAAAGCATATCAAGCAAGGTGACAGAATTCGGTAACTTCAATACACTGCATGGGTATCCACAGTTCAGCACAAGGTAAAGGCATGGCCAATTGGGAAGGGGTAAGTGAGTTTGTTGCAGTCGCAGAGCGTGAGAGTTTTACTGGTGCCGCACAGAAGCTTGCTACATCGGTCGCTCAAATAAGTCGCCGAGTTGCAAATCTCGAAGAACGTCTCGCGGTGAAACTGCTCAACCGAACGACTCGCAAGGTTTCTCTTACAGAAGCCGGGCAACTCTATTATCAACAGTGTAAATTGTTGGTCGAGGGCTTAGAGATTGCGGAATTGGCGGTAACACAAATGCAATCGACACCGAAGGGGCTTCTGAAAGTAACGGCTCCTGTCACCTATGGTGAGCGCCAACTAGCACCAATACTGCACCAATTTTTAAAGCTTCACCCGCAAGTCGAGCTAGAGTTAATGCTGACCAACCAAAAGCTCGATTTGATCGACTCGGGTGTCGATGTCGCAATCCGTCTTGGTCGATTAGAAGATTCAAGTCTCGTCGCAAAAAAGCTTTCTCAACGCCAGCTCTACGTATGCGCAAGCCCTGAATATATTGAGAATTATGGTGAGCCTCATACGCTCTCCGAATTGACCAACCACCAATGTTTAGTCGGTGGCTTTGAGCACTGGCGCTTTAAAGAAAACGGTCGCCCTCGCTCCGTCCGTGTTAATGGACGTATCAAGTGCAATAGTGGTTTAGCCTTGTTAGATGCAGCGAAGCAGAGTATAGGCTTGGTGCAGTTACCTGAATACTACGTGAGTGAAGATCTTGATTCTGGTGAGTTGGTCGAAGTGCTTTCCGATTACCGAGACGATAAAGAGGGGATCTGGGCGCTCTACCCGCAGAACCGTAATCTGTCTTCAAAGGTTCGTTTGCTTGTAGACTTCCTTTCTGAGCAATTGGATTGATCCTATGATCGACATTGAGCGTCATTCTGCAAGTCAAAGTGAGTTGATACTCAGTGTGTTCGATACACTCGAACAGCATTATGGCTATTTTGATTGGTGGCAAAGGAATGATCCTTACGAGATTGTTTTAGGCGCTATTTTGGTTCAAAACACCAACTGGAAGAACGCAGAGAAAGCACTCATTAACTTAGGTGAGAAATGCAATCCAAGGTCGGTTGCTGACATCGAACTTGATGAACTTGCCCAAAAGATTCGTTCCAGTGGCTACTACAATCAGAAAGCCATCAAGTTAAAGGCTGTGACTGAATGGTTTTCGAAGTACCACTACGACATGTCTGTGGTTCGTGAGCAAGACAAGGAGCAACTGCGTAAAGAGTTACTGGAAGTGAAAGGGATTGGCGGCGAAACGGCTGATGCGATTTTGGTCTATGCGATAGGTAAGCCGTCTTTCGTTATTGATGCGTACGCGCGAAGAATCTTCACTCGCAACGGACTCGATGTGCCTAAATCGTATGAGAAGTTTCGAGCCTTGATGGAGAGCGCGATCCCCCTGGATACAAAAAGGTACGGCTACTACCATGGGTTGTTGGTTGAGCATGGGCAGCAGTTTTGTAACCCCAAGCCAAAGTGTCAACATTGCCCGCTAAACAGCATGTGTATCGAAGCTAGAACTCAGACTAAAATTTAACTCGCTTAAGGCTCAATATCTCCGATGGAATACAAAACTAACTCTTCGGGGTTGTTGCCTTCTCCAAGTGTGTGAATGTCTTCACCTTCCTCTTTGAGCTGAAGAATGCACTTCATTGCTTTGCTCTGTTCAACACCAATTATGGTTTTCATCTCTGAAGCGGATACGCCAAAGCGCGTGGCGATCAATAAACCACGAACCTTCTTCTTATCTGAATTAAACATCTTATCTGCCTACCTACGAGTCAATGACCTTACAACTCACTAAGTTTAACTGACTTTTGTAAATTGGCACTTAAAGCTGATGAAAAAGGAAGAACAAAGAACGGGGGGAAGGTTTGAGTTGAGACTGAGAAATTCGGGCTTCAGATTGGGGAACCTAAAGCCCGAATTTATTTTAGAGGATAAAGGTTAGACCGTGAAACGATCCACTAGGTGGTAGAGCTCATTCGCGCGGTTATTGAGGTTTTGGCTACCAGCACGGTTTTGATTGGCTAGTGATGCCGATTGAGAGCTTTGGTCTGATATTACGACAATACGTTGAGATATCTCTTGGCCAACAATGTTCTGTTCTTCAGTTGCTGTAGCAATCAGTGAGTTCATGTCCATGATGGTATCGATCGACTCTTGGATCTTAGCCAATGCAGCCGCTGCAGCATTAGCTTCTTCTACCGTTTGAGCACTGCGGTTTTGGCTTGAATCCATCGCTTTGACTGCAGCGTCTGAAGCGGCTTTTAGCTGTTCAATCATTTTGTGAATGTCGCCCGTACTTTCTTGAGTTCGGCTTGCCAGCTTACGAACCTCATCGGCGACTACTGCAAAACCACGACCTTGTTCACCTGCACGAGCTGCTTCAATTGCAGCATTCAGTGCCAATAAGTTAGTTTGCTCGGCAATGTCTTGAATGACTGCCAACGAAGAGGAAATGTTTTGTACATCGCCTTCTAAGCGAGATACCACGGTGTTGGCTTCAGATACTTCACTCGCTAGGCCGGCTACTGAATCAGCTGCTGCGTTTACGATCTGTTGAGCTTCTTTGGCATTGCTTTCTGCAAGCTTGGCTGAATCTGCGGCTTGGCTAGCGTTGCTTGAGATTTCTTGCGCCGTTGTTGTCATCTCAGTCATAGCGGTAGCGACTTGCTCTGTTTCTTCGCGCTGACCTGTGGCAATTTCGTCGACCTGCGCTGCACGAGAAGACATGCTGCTTGTTTCAGCCACCACTTGCTGGCCTACATCGCTTACGCTGCGAATGATGGTTTGAAGGCTAGCAACAAAAGCATTGAAGTTCTCGCTGAGCTTTGAGAATTCCGGTGCTTTGAAGGTTTCCATTCGTGCCGTTAAGTCGGCTTCACCACTTGCGAATGCACTAATTGAATGATCAAACTGTTCTAGCGGCTTCATGATGGTACGGTTCACAGCAACAGCGAACACGGCAACCACTAGGGCGATCAAGCCACAGAAAAGGGCGATCGCAGTCAATGAACTTTGAAGGGCTGCATTTGAACTCTCTTTCATCTCGGCAATGACTGCATCAATATCGTCAGTATAAAAACCAGTGCCGAGCATCAAGTCCCATTGTGGAATGAATATCGAGTAGCTGAGTTTTGGTAGTGCTTCAGATTGACCAAGTTTCGGAAAATAGTAAGTCGTGAATTCGCCAAGCTTTGAGTTCTTGATGAGGTCACGAATCAGGTAATTGCCTTTTTTGTCTTGTAGGTCGTAGTAGTTTTTGCCAATGCCATCCGTATTCTGTCCGACGACCACTCTCACACCTTTAGAGTCGTAACCAAAGATATAGCCCGATTCGCCATACTCGAGTGTTCTTAAGGTTGGCAAGGCCTCTTCTAATGTTGCACCTCTTTCTAAGAACGGGCTGATAGAAGACTGGGCCATTTGCAGATACGCTTTGAGTTCCTTTTCTTTCATCGCCATCATATTGCTACGCGTCGATTCTACTTGTTGTGCGGTTAGCTCGGTGCTCTTCATATACGTCACACTCATCATCCCGATTGCCATCAGCAGCAGTGGAATGAAAGAGAGAATATAAAGGCGGTTTTTGATGGTTAGGGTCATGTCACGCTTCCTGTGTGATTGTCTCATGCAATTTTCAACACATTATTAATGTGGTTTCAAAATGTAAATGGGCTTGTTGTTTAATTGTTACCCTAGAGTGTTTTTGTTTTATAAATATGATGGCGGTTAAATTTTTGATGTGACACCCCTTGCAACTAGGGGCTTAAAGGAGATGCGACTCATCTGTTTCGATGCTTTTGAATTCGACGTTGCTTTGTTAGAATGCGACGCTTTGTAGCACCCTGCTATGTCTATTCGTTAAGTGAGAAAGATTCATGAACAAAAGCCATGTGACTATTGGTTTAACTAACCCGAAGAGCCCGACAAACGTTGGTGCTGTTATGCGTGCGGCTGGTTGTTATCAGGTCGATGAAGTTAAATACACAGGGCAACGCTACGAAAAAGCCGCTAAATTCCACACCGATACCAAGAGTGCAACGCGCACAATCCCACTGACCGGTGTCGAGTCGTTTTTAGATAACCTTGATCCTGAAACCAAGATTGTTTGTGTGGAACTTGCGGAAGGTGCTACACCACTACCACGTTTTAAACACCCAGAAAATGCGATTTACATTTTCGGCCCAGAAGATGGTTCTATTACTCAAGACGTTGCCGATAGAGCAGATCACGTTGTGTACGTTCCAACGGTGGGTTGCATGAACTTGGCTGCAACCGTGAATGTGCTGCTTTATGATCGCCTTGCGAAGTCAGATGAAATGGACGAGAGCAACGAGCTGATTAAGAAAAGCCGTGATAATCGCAACCATTTAGTTATCAAAGAGAAGTGCTAACCTGACGCTCGTGGTTAGATATTTTTAAAACTCAATATCGCTAAAGTCGAAGATAAACAGGTTTAAAATATATTTAGCGATGGCAAATATGAAGAAGATGGCCGCAATAGATAACGCGATATAAAGTAATGTTGTCATTTGAGTTGCCTTTATATTAGTTAATGTATGTCAGTAATAAAAAACCACCTAAAAAGGTGGTTTTTTTGTTTTAAGAGGTAAGGCTATTGACGCGTCATCTGATGCAGTGTGTGCATGATAACCAATACAATGGCGACAATTGCGCAAGCCAAAAGCGTCAATGCTAGGTCGGCGAAATCGGCTGCTCTGTGTAAGCCAAAGCCAATAATCAAGTAATAAAACAGGCCTAATAGAGCTCCGGCACTGCCTAAATGGTCGTGATATTTAGTCAAAGCGCCACTGAGCAAATTAGGTAACGCAAGCCCGAATGATAACGATACAAATACCATTGGGATGAAGAACCAAACGGATTCCTGCATGATAAATACACCAATGCCCGCAACCAGTAATAGGCAAGACGCAAACGCTACAATTTTGTCATGGCTTAAATGCATGCGAATTAGCTTCATATTAATAACAGAGCCTAATACTGACCCCATCGCAAGAATAAAACCGGTATTACCAAAAAAGTTCACACTTGCCCCTAATTGCTCAAACATAAAGGGGGCAATACTGTAGTACGAGAATAGCGCTATATTAAATAGCCCAACCATTAACGTTACGTACCAGATGTGTGCATCGGTAAGCATTTTTATAGCAACAGAGATTAGGCTGTCTCTTTTTGTATTTGCAGGCTTTGTTTCTGGCAGTTTACCTAATGACCAAATCAGTAAGATAGCCACAAGTACCACCATCGCCATGAATACCCATTTATAGCCACCTACAGACGTCAACCAACTACCAGCCAACATCCCAACAACAGGGCTGATCCCAATAGAGGTACCCACAATTGAGAAGACGTGGCTGAGTTCTTTACCTTGATAACCATCACGGATAATAGTCTGTGTGCAAACAGAACCAACAGCAGCACCAAAAGCACAGCAGCCAAAGCCCGTGAGCATTAAAGTGAATGTCGGCGCTAACATGGTAAACAGAGCTGAAATGATAAAGACGACTAACCCCACTAAGGTAGAGACTCGTCTTCCTAATACATCACACATGCGCCCCCAGAATACGACTCCGAATGCAAAAGCAATGAAGAATATAGACATCGCTTGTGCCGCTTCACTACTGCTAACCCCAAAATGGTTTTTTACAGAAGTCAGAGCCGGGCTATACATGGTTTCTACTATTTGTGGAAACATCAGCAACACAACCGCTAATGGGATAGAAATTTTTCCAATAATCTTGTTCATTTTTTGTTTTCAAATACCTCTAATTAACATCGTAATGATTTAGTTATTTCCTGAACCTCTTAATCAGAGGGATAACAGAACAGGTACTATTCTAGGCATGATGTGCTAATGTCTTATAATGAGATTTGGACATAAAACATCGAAATAAGGACAAGCTGCTAAATGGCATTGATTTCAGAACAAGATGACTTTTGTGCAGACGACCATAACGGGTTAGTGGTTGGTGTTGCTGCTGAGGTTTCTAATCACGCTTCCGGCATACATTTTCATGAAAAAGACCAGTTACTGTTTTCGAAGCACGGGTGTATGACAATCACATTGGAAGATGTGAAGTATGTCTTACCCCCAATGAGGGCGGCATGGATCCCGAAAGGCGTTCAACACGATGCTCAGATGACCAACATTACTCAGTATCGCTCGCTGTACTTTGATCAATCCTTGTCAGAGCGCTTACCAAGAGGTGTGATGATTTTCGATATCACGGCGTTAATGAGAGTCTTGATAGAGCGAATGGCATTTTGGGCATTCGATAAGCCTAATAGTGAGCAAATCAATACGTTGAATTTGTTTATCGAAGAGCTGAACGACTCGCAAGAGGTGTATCTGTCTTTGCCGTTACCTCAAGATCATCGCCTCAAATCTTGGTTATCTGATATTGATAACCAAGATTTTATGGCACCGTCGTTGGCACAGTTGAGTGAGGTTGTTGGAGCGAGCGAAAAGACGATCACTCGGATCTTTAATAGAGAAACCGGAATGCCATATCAAAGTTGGCGGCAGCAGTGGCGCTTATTGGGTGCGATTGAATTGCTGTCGAGTGGCATGCGCATATCGGATGTCGCCGATAGGTTGGAGTTCTCCAGTGACAGTGCATTTATTCATTTCTTTCGTCAGAAAACAGGTATGACACCAATGAATTACATGACCAACACATCCAACGCGGAGGCTATGTAACCTTCGTTTATGTCAGCCTCTAATAGCAATGTATATGTTAGTCTAATGGCTTAATTGCGCTCGCCAATCACAAGGACATCGACTTGAACTTAAGACAACTGGAAGTCTTTTACGCCATTATGCAGACCGGAACCGTATCTGGAGCCGCACGCAGCTTACATGTGTCCCAGCCTAATGTGACACGTATTTTGGCGCACACCGAGCAGCAGTTGGGGTTTGGCTTGTTCGAGCGTGTCAAAGGGCGATTGGTGCCAACGATTGAAGCAAAAACCTTGTTACCAGAAGCGGAGAAGGTCTACCAACAATTAGGCCAATTTCGGTCTTTGACCAACAAAGTGAAGCAAGGCCATCAGCACTTACGTATTGGTGCGCCGCCGATTCTAGCGACCAAATTGCTGACTCCGGTAGTCGCCCAAATGTCTCGCGAGCAAGAGCTCTCTTTTGAGTTGTTAACTGCCAATCGCGACGAACTGTGTTCAGGGTTATTGAAGCATGAGCTTGATATTGCTATCGCATTTGGAGACGAAGCACCGCCAGCGATATTGTCAGAAACGCTATTAACCAAATCCCTTCAGGTTCTAGTTCCATCTAACACCGTAGAGCATCTACCGACAGAGTTAACCCTTGATGACTTAATCAATTATCCGTTACCAATCATCGGGCTTGATAGTCGTGACCCTTTGGGTTTGCTGCTCCATCAAAGCTTGATTGCGCTAGATGAGCATTATCATCATCCAATATCGGTACGTGGATACAGCGCTGCGGCGGAGCTGGTTAAGCACCAAGCAGGGTTTGCGATTGTTGATCCGTGGACGGCAGAACAGTATCAAAATGACGATGCAGTCTGTGTGTTGCCGCTTCAACCAGACATCCCATTTTCGGTATCGATGCTTTGCGCAGATCACACCCCTCAGTCGATTTCCGTTAAACAATTTATTGCTTCATTAAAGAGCCATGCTTAACCTATAACTTAAGGTTATAGGCTTGCCATGAATAGGCATTCGGCAGGGCTCAACTTCTTAATTAAGGTAAATCCATACAAGGACTTCTTAATTAGGAATACACATGTCTATCGCTCAACCTTACCTTCTTTTTCTTGGGGATGTTACTGACCCTCTGGCTGCAAAAACTGCTCGTGGTATTCATCAGTGGCGACCAGAAATCTGCCTTGGCCAATTACGTTTAACAGAAGAGACCGTTTCTCTCGGTTTGACGGATATGACCTTGCAACAGGCACAAGAGCAGGGAGCGAAAACGCTAGTTATTGGTACTGCCAATCCGGGGGGCGTGATCCCTGAGTCATGGCAACCAACCATACTGGCAGCTGCAGAAATGGGATTTGAGATTGCATCGGGCATGCACCAGCGCTTGAGTGAATTCTCACCGCTTGCTGACATGCAGCTGCGAGGATTGACTAAGCTTCATGATGTACGTCATTTTGATGGTGTCCTCAACGTGGGTAATGGTAAACCTCGTAAAGGTAAACGCCTACTCACTGTCGGGACTGATTGTTCGGTAGGCAAGATGTTTTCTGCACTGGCGATAGAAAAATCGCTTAAAGAAGCGGGAACATCAGCTCAGTTTAAAGCGACAGGACAGACTGGCATCTTGATTGAAGGCTGCGGGATTTCGATTGATGCTGTGGTTGCGGATTTCATTTCTGGCGCGGTTGAAGCGATTAGCCCTGAATTTACCGACCACGAGTGGGACATCATTGAAGGACAAGGTTCGTTGTTCAATCCATCTTTTGCTGGCGTGAGTTTGGGTTTGTTGCATGGCGCTCAAGCTGATGCGTTGGTTTTATGTCATGAAGTCGGGCGACCACATATTCGCAACCTTCCGCATGCCAAATTGCCAACGATAGAACAGACGATTGACGCTAATTTACAAGCTGCGCGACTGACAAGTCCAGATGTGAAGCTGGTGGGTATCTGCCTGAACACATCGGCGATTAGCATTGAAGAGGCTGAGACATTGTGCCAAGAATGGACCACACTTTATCAAGTGCCCGTGACGGATCCGGTGCGATTTGGTGTACAACACATTACTGATCATTTGCGACATTCACTTTAACGATTTCATCATTTCTACGTTTCCATTTGTTAAAGCGAACATCAACCGAGTGAAATTATGAAGATTACTGCAGAACCTATTACTATCGCGATGCAAACGCCTTTTCGCATCTCTCGAGGCAGCCGAACAGAGTGTCATGTTGTTCGCGTTTACATCGAGCATAATGGTAAACAAGCGCAAGGTGAGTGTACACCTTACCCACGTTATGGTGAGTCACCCGAGTCTGTGTTGGCGCAAATTCAACAAGCTTCTAGCTCTCTTGAAACGGCTTTTGAGCGTGGTATGACCGATCGTGAAGAATTACGAGATTATCTTCAGTCTTTATTGACTGGAGGGGCTGCGCGTAATGCTATCGATTGTGCGCTTTGGGATTATCAATCGCAGCAGAACGACCAGATCTTTCCGAATAGCTTGTTCGAGTTACCTAAGCAGATTGTTACCGCAATGACAGTTTCGATTGGCACACCAGAAGCGATGGCAACACAAGCTCGAGATTATGTGGCGAACGGTGCGAAACTTCTAAAAGTGAAGCTTGATGGTGAGCAAGTGGTAGAGCGTGTACGCGCTGTCCGAGAAGCGGCTCCAGGAGTTAAAATTGTACTGGATGCTAATGAAGCTTGGACTGGATTGAATCTCGAAGAGCTGTTCAATCAGCTGGCTGAGTTTGATATCGCGATGATAGAGCAGCCTCTGCCGCAACAGCATGATGCCTCGTTGGCACACATCAAGCATCCTATCCCACTGTGTGCTGATGAAAGCTGCCACACCACGTCGCAGCTTTCGTCGCTATTGGGCAAGTATGAAATGGTTAACATCAAGCTTGATAAAACCGGTGGTTTGACAGAAGCATTAGCCCTTGCCGAAGAAGCGCAAAGACTTGGGTTTACTCTTATGTCTGGCTGTATGCTTGGCACTTCATTGGCAATGCGTGCAGCGCTGCCAATCGCTGTGCAATCTGAAATTGTCGACCTCGACGGCCCTGTATTACTTGGTCAAGACGTGTCGCCAGCACTGACTTATCGAGATGGGATGATCATTCTTTAACTCGTTGAGTCTCGGCTATTAAATTGACGTGATATTGATGAAATCGCATAGGTGAAAGCTTATGCGATTTTTTTATATTGATAGAGTAATCACGTTTCTGTCGGTGAAGTCACCTTCTTCTCTCTCAAAACAGACAGTCTGGGGTTTATAAAATAATTGTTATGGTGTTTTATGTGAAATGTTAATGATTACTCTTGTTTTCATAGTTTCACTAAAACTATTTGAAGTGGCTTTAAGTCGGGCTAACCACCTAACTGATTGAATCATTGACCTTTACTACTGGTTTTTGATGAGAAGAAGGTGGGGCGAGTGAGTAGTCGTGTCTCAGAGGTGATAGACAACAAGGACCGTTTTGAACGTCCATTTCCGATCAAGATTCCGCGTCGTAAGTGGTTTGGCTGGAAAGGCATAGAGCTGCGTTTGGTGCTGGCGTTAGCCATGTTATCGATGACTACAATCTTCCTCTCGGTAGTCTCCAGTTTCACCTTTGATAACCTAAATCAACGCCTTGTTGAGCTAAAAGAGAGTGAAATCCCCGCTTTAGATAACGCAGCTCGCTTAAATGACATGGTGCGTGTCATTATCACAACCTCATCTCAACTCAGTGATGCGGAATCCAATTTAGAGCGTAAACAAGCGATGCTTAAAATTGAAGATGCTATTTCAGTTATGAATAGCGTTATGGTGCAATTTCCGGATTATCACTCCTATTTTAAAGATCTTATTGCTCAAGTTAACAATAGCCTCAGTCTGTTGTACCAAAGTGAGATTGAATCTGAACAGCTCAACCAAGAACTTCGAAATCTACTCGAAGGCTTTTACCCGCTATTGCAGCAAGCCAGTGATTCACTCGATAGCTTGCCTGATTCAGCCAAAGAGCAGGTTCAATTCACGCAATTAAAATCCCTGCTGTACTACCAATTAGGCTTGGTAGAAAAACTGTATAACGACTCCAGTTTTAATGAGCTGGATTACACCAGTTTACGACTTGAGCAGGTTGGAGAAGAATGGTGGCAGCTATGGGTAAGTGGCGATCTAAGAAGTGATTTTCCAACATTGGACAATCAACTTACCGTGATTTACAACCTAGCCTCAAGTGATAGCAGCTTGTATGGGCTGAAAAACAAAGCGCTCGATCATCTCTATCAAGAGCAATATTTCTTACAAAACAGCCGTGAGCATTTGAATCAGTTAACGGTACAAATCGAACGTAACACTAGCCAAGTGAACCGCAATATTGATCAGTCGATTCAGCAGGCGCAACACTCTTTGCAATCGAACCAACGTTTGTCACTTTTTCTCTCTCTTTTTAGTGTGTTAGCTGCCGCGGCTATCTCATGGTTCTATGTGCGCAAGAATATTTTGGAAAGGCTATTACAGCTTAAAGACAACATGTTCGCGATTTCTACGGGCCATTTAGATACCGAAGTCGCGATTCGTGGCAAAGACGAAGTGACGCAAATGGCTAAGTACTTAAAGGTATTTCAAACCACCGCCAAAGTCGTCAAGCAAACCAACCGTAAATTGGAGGCAGAGGTGGAAGAACGTACCTTAGCCGAGGCCAAGCTGCGTGTTACTCAGGATGAGCTCATTCAAGCTGGAAAACTGGCCGCGTTGGGGCAGTTAAGTGTCGGCATTACTCACGAGATCAATCAACCTCTGACCGCAGTAAACAGTCACGTTCGAAGTGCTCAATTATGGTTAGGTAAGCAAAGGCCAGACAGAGCAGAAGAGAACCTGAAAAAGATCGAGATCTTATTAGACAAAGTGGCTGCGATTACACGTCACTTGAAAGCCTTCTCACGCAAGAGTGACGGCAAAATTGATAACGTCGAGGTGGATAAGGTGATTGGTGATGCGATCGATCTCTTTGAAACTAGACAGAGTAGGGTGTTGATTCATTATTCCCCACAAAGCGATCAAATGGTTCGAGCCAATAGCATTCGCTTGGAGCAAGTGTTGGTGAATTTGATCAGCAATGCCTTGGATGCCGTTGAACATAAAGAGCAGCCTCAGCTCGACATCTCCACTCAAGAGCACCTGAACACCATTCAGATATCAGTTAAAGACAATGGATTAGGAATACCCGAAGAGGACATTCCTTATCTGTTCGACCCATTTTATACCCGTAAGACAACCGGTAAGGGGCTCGGGCTCGGTTTGTCTATCGCATACAACATAATTAAAGACTTTGGCGGCTCGATTCACGTCGAATCGATTGAACACCAAGGCACCACCTTTATCGTCACTCTACCAAAAGGCACAAACTCATGACTTCAGAAAAACACATAGTTCTTATCGACGATGAAACCGACGTTGTTGAAGCCGTGAGTGAAATGTTGGAACTCGAGGGTTTCCGTGTCACGAGCTTTACCGACCCAAACCTTGGCCTAAAATCCCTCAAAGCAAATAGTCAGTCGGTGGTGTTGTGTGATGTGCGAATGCCACAAGTCGACGGGCTTACGTTGTTGAGCTCAATCCAACATCGCGCAGCCAATGTTCCGGTAGTACTGATGAGCGGGCATGGTGATATTCCGATGGCGATAGAGGCGATGAAGTTGGGTGCGTTCGACTTTCTGGAGAAACCTCTCGATGCCAGTGAGTTGGTAGAAAAGCTCGACTTGGCGTTGGCACAGTGTCAGCACAACAGCCCTGCAACGTTAGATGACGAACAGGATACAGAACTACCGATTGAATCTGTGGTTATCGGGCAATCCAAAGCGATGGACACCATACGTAAGCAAGTGCTTGCTCTATCTCATACTGGCGTCGACACCATCATTAATGGTGAGACAGGCACAGGCAAAGAGGTAATTGCTCGCGCCTTGCATCAGTTTAGTCGTCGTAAGGCAAAGCCGTTTGTCGCAATAAACTGTGGTGGCATGACAGAGAGCATTATTGAGAGTGAGCTGTTTGGTCATGAAGCGGGCTCGTTTACCAGCGCCAATAAGAAACGCATCGGCAAAATAGAACAAGCCAATGGTGGCACTCTTTTCCTTGATGAAATTGAAAGCATGCCGATTGCAGTGCAGATTAAGTTGCTACGTGTGATTCAAGAACGAGTGATAGAGCGTGTTGGTGGCAATGAATTGATACCTGTCGATATTGTAGTCGTCGCTGCCAGTAAAGCTGACCTCGCAAGCCTCAGTGAATCCGGTGAATTTAGAGCCGATCTGTTCTATCGCTTAAATATTGCCAGCTTAAATCTTCCGGCACTGCGCCAACGCAAAGAGGACATTCAGGTGTTGTTCCGTCACTTTGTGATTCAAGCAAGCCACAAATACAAGACGCGTCCTTCGACGATTTATCCAGAACAGATACAACAGTTGTGCCGACATGAATGGCCCGGAAACGTGCGTGAGTTACGTAATGTTGCCGACCGATTTGTACTCGGTATTGTCGGCGATGGCTTTGATCTGCAATCGCCAATTTGTGAATCGACTGGGGAAGATTTCGCCTTTGAAAAGCAGATGGAGCAGTACGAGAGAAATGTATTAACCGAAGCCTTGATAGAGAGCGCAGGCAATATCAATGAGGTATCAAGCAAGCTGAATCTGCCCCGAAAAACGCTTTATCGAAAAATGAAGAAACACCAGTTGGATAAAGAGAGCTTTAAAGCCTAACTCATTAACTTGGTTCTTGAGGAGCAAAGAGCAAACATAAACCAAAAGACAAAGCGGAAGAAAAAGCACAAGACAACAATGACCCATTTATCATTTAGTCGAATGACTAACCTTTTCAAGTGATTGTAATAAAAGAGTTTTAACATTTGGCACAAAGCGTGCAACCCCAACATTGTGGCATCAGCCCAAATGAGGTCATCTCACAGAAAGTAGAAATGGCCGGATTAAGGAAATTAGAAAAATAATTGCTTGTTGCAAGGAGATACAAACATGAAGCAAATACTGAAAGGTTCGATTGCTCTGATACTCGGCGTTAGCTCAATGACAGCATGGGCGGCGACAGAGTCAGCAAACCTAGGACCTCGTCCCCTCTTTTTAGTCAACAATATGGACGAGAGCCCTTTGAAAACCAAGCTGCTCAGCTGTAGCGAAGGGCCTTTTCATCGTAGTGATTTTTCTATTGGGCATCGTGGAGCTGCAATGCAGTTTCCCGAGCACACTAAAGAATCTTACTTAGCGGCGATTCAGATGGGAGCCGGTGTCGTAGAGTGTGATGTTACTTTCACTAAAGATAAGGAATTGGTGTGTCGACATTCTCAAAGTGACCTGCACACCACAACCGATGTATTGGCTCACCCAGAGCTTGCTAAGAAGTGTTCAGTTCCATTTAAACCGGCGAACCCTGCGACAGGCGAAGATGCTCAGGTTGAGTGTCGTACTTCCGATTTCACGCTGGCGGAGTTTAAGACGTTAAAAGGAAAAATGGATGGGGCGAACCCGAAAGCAACCACAGTCGAAGAGTACATGAACGGCACTCCGGGTTGGCGAACGGATCTATACAGCCAGAGCGGGACGTTGATGACACACGCAGAAAGTGCGGCGCTGTTTAAAGAACACGGTGTGAAGGTGACACCTGAATTGAAATCGGCAGCGGTTGAGATGCCTTTCAATGGCTTCAGCCAAGAGATGTACGCGCAAAAGCTGGTGGATGAACTAAAAGATGCGGGCTTTGCACCTTCAGAGACTTACTTGCAATCGTTCAACCTAGATGATGTGAAGTACTGGATCAAAGCAGCGCCAAAATTCGGTAAACAAGCCGTTTATCTTGATGACCGTGTTTACGAGCAAGCGGACTTTGTCGCTTCTGTTGAGAACATGAAAGAGCTGCACGATGCGGGTGTAAACATCATTGCGCCACCCCTGTTTGCTCTGGTTGATTTAGATGAGAACAATGAACTGGTTGCGTCTAACTACGCCAAACTCGCTAAAGATGCAGACCTCGAGATTATTGCATGGACTCTGGAGCGTTCAGGCCCACTAGCGCAAGGCGGCGGTTGGTACTACAAGAGCGTGAAAGATGGCATCAACAATGATGGCGACATGATGAAAATGCTCGATGTGTTGGCACAAGATGTAGGTGTGATGGGCGTGTTCAGTGACTGGCCTGCAACGGTAACTTACTACGCAAACTGCATGGACAGCGACGCCTAAGTTATCTGGATTATTGAAGAATAATAAAAGAAAAAGCAGTGAACCAAAGAGCCTTCGGGCTCTTTTTTTACCGTTAAAATTGATGGGACATAAATGACCCAAATGTAAGCTTTTGGGGTGGACATGAATGACTCAAAATAGATTGTTGAATTTGAGTTTTCCATTAAGTTGTTGAATTTAAATAAATAAAAACATGGCATAAAGGCTGCAATAGTGAAGGCGACTTTCAACAATAAGTAAAAGTAAGGTTTGAATATGAAAATCAGTGTTAAAGGACTGTTAATCGCTAGCTCATTACTACTTCCTTCAATGGCTATGGCAAGCGACTGCTCTAGCCGTGGTGTGTTAGACGATCGATACTGTGATGAAAACCAAGATTTGGTGGCAGATTCACCAAAGAATCCAGACGAGTGGAATGACCCAAGTACGCTTGTGTTTACCTACACACCAGTAGAAGACCCAGCGCTATACAAAGATGCGTTTGCCGACTTCCAAGCTCACCTAAGTAAAATCACAGGTAAGCGAGTGATCTACTACACGGTGCACTCGAACTCTGCACAAGTAGAAGCGATGCGTTCTGGTCGTTTGCACGTTGCTGGTTTCTCTACGGGGCCAACTGGTTACGCGGTTAACCTAGCGGGTTACGTTCCAATTGCAGTGAAAGGCGATGAGTCTGGTTTCCAAGGTTACAATCTGATCACCATTGTGCGCAAAGACAGTGGCATCAACACCATGGCTGATCTTAAAGGTAAAAAGGTTGCACACACTTCTGCATCATCAAACTCTGGCAACCTAGCTCCTCGTGCGTTATTCCCAGCTAAAGGGTTAGTGCCAGATGAAGACTACAAAGTGCTGTACTCAGGTAAACACGACCAATCTATCCTAGGTGTCTTCAATGGAGACTATGATGCAGCACCTGTGGCATCTGACGTGTACGATCGTATGGTAGCAGCAGGTCGTGTTGATGATTCTGAGCTTAAGATCATCTACCGCAGCCCACGATTCCCAACGTCTGCTTTCGGTTACGCTTACAACCTAAAACCAGAGCTAGTTGAGAAGATCAACGAAGCCTTCTTCAGCTACCGCTTCACACCAGAGATGAGTGCATCATTCAAAGGTGCAGACCGTTTCTCGCCAATCAGCTATAAGGAAGAGTGGGGCGTAATTCGTGATATCGCTCATGCGACAGGCACGGCTTACACCAAAGCAGGTTTGAAAAAGCTGGCTGAAAAAGACGCTGCTAAACGCGCAAAGAAAAAAGCCGCTGAGTTAGCGAAACAAGCAAACAACGGCTAACCCTTAGTTCTCAGAACACTTACCTCAACCAATACCAGTTACTTACTACGATTGGTACCAGTATCTATGCCCTCGCGGGTAGGGCATAGATCATTCTAAAATTCGCACAAGGAAATGCAGTATGGCCGTAGCAAGCTATGACGGAATAAAGATCAACAACCTATTTCATGAATATGTGGCAGGCAAGCCAATCCTTAAAGGCATTAATATTGATATCGACGAGCCTGGTATCATCGCGATTATCGGACCGTCAGGTACCGGTAAAAGCACGCTTCTACGTTGTATTAACCGTCTTAATGACCCTAGCCAAGGGGAGATCATTTTTGATGGTGCCGACCTGACTCAACTAAAAGGCCAAGCACTTCGTAAACAGCGCCGCCATATCGGCATGGTCTTTCAAGAGTACAACTTGGTAGAGCGTTTAACGGTTATCGAAAACGTGTTGAGTGGGCGTTTAGGTTACATGAGCGCTTGGAATGCGTGGCGCCGTAACTACTCAGCACAAGACTTAGCAAAAGCGTTTGAGTTACTGGAATTTGTTGGTCTGCAAGATTTTGCAAACCAACGTGCCGACAGCTTATCTGGCGGTCAAAGGCAGCGTGTTGGTATTGCTCGTGCAGTAATGCAAGACCCTTATATCCTTCTTGCTGATGAACCAACCTCATCACTTGACCCGAAAACCGCGGTTGAGATCATGGAGTTGATGGAAACCTTTGCCGAACAGAAAAACATCCCGGTGTTGGTGAATATCCACGATGTGAACTTAGCCAAGCGTTATGCCAAACGTATCATTGGTATGTGTAATGGCAAGGTGCATTACGATGGCAGCCCAGAAGGCATCTCAGAGGAAGATCTGAAAATCATCTACGGAGGTGAGTCATGGCTGGATTAAACCCAAGTTCGTCGCCAAGTCTTTCGCAAGCTAACCGTGAAAACCCGTTTAAAGCGTCGTGGACGAACCGTGCGATCATCGCTGGTGTTATCGCTTATTTGTTCTATAGCTTTTCGACATTGGGGCTGACGTTTGAGCGTTTGATCATCGGCTTTGGTGAAAGTGAACGATTACTATCTCGAATGTTCCCGCCTGACTTTTCACGTACCAGTTTGCTATTGAGTGGTCTCGCAGAGAGCTTGCAGATTGCGATTATTTCGAGCTTCTTTGGCATTGTGATTTCATTATTCCTTGGTCTACTTGCTGCAAGAAATATGATGCCAGCGATCGTCTCAACGCCGGTCCGTGCTTTTATCGCCTTATGTCGCTCTTTTCATCCAGTGATCATCGCCATCTTATTTGTAAAAGCGGTGGGCTTTGGGGCGCTAGCTGGCATCTTGACCTTAGTGTTTGCGTCGATAGGCTTCATCGCTAAGCTTTTCGCTGAAGCGATTGAAGAGATCTCTTTTAAACCGGTTGAAGCAATTAAAGCGACAGGCGCTAGCTTTGTTAGTGTCATTCTGTATGCCGTGATGCCGCAGGTTTTCACGCGATTTATTGGCTTTGCAAGCTATCAGTTGGATTCTAATCTGCGTAATTCGACTATGGTGGGCATTGTGGGGGCGGGCGGCCTTGGCGGCACACTCTTCTCTGCATTCCAACGTTTCGACTATGATTTCGTTGCCGCTATCTTGCTCACCATTATCGCACTGATTCTTGTCGGTGAATTCCTTTCCAACATTGTTAGGAGAATCTTCTAATGACAACTGCATCTATCGATAGAGAGTGGCAGCGTTTTACACCTAATGAACGTGTGGCTCGATTCGCCGTTTACCTTAGCCTAGTGTGTGCCATTGTTTGGTCTTGGCAGACGGTGGAAGTGATTCCTGAATTTCTTTATGACGCGCCTGCTCAGTTCGCTGATATGTTTCAGCGTATGGTGCCAATGGATTACGCTTTTTACCCACAAACGATCCATGCCGCGATGATTGAAACGTTGCACATCGCGACCTTGGGTACGCTGTTTACTTTGGTGTTCGCGATTCCTTTGGCGTTGTTGAATGCACCAAACATTACTCCCAATAAAGCGTTGAACTGGTTTGCTCAATTTTTCCTTGTGTCTTCACGTTCGGTGAACTCACTGGTATGGGCATTACTGTTTATCGCACTGTTTGGCCCCGGTGTTCTCGCCGGCATCATGGCAATTGCAATTCGCAGTATCGGCTTTGTAGGGAAGCTGTTAGCGGAAGCCATTGCCGAAGTGAACATGGGGCCTATTGAAGCCTTACGCGCAACGGGTGCTTCGTGGATGAGTATCTTGTTGAAAGGGTATTGGCCACAAGTGATGCCAGCGTTCTACTCAATCGTGTTATTCCGTTGGGACATCAACGTTCGTGAATCTGCGGTATTGGGTTTGGTGGGCGCTGGTGGTATTGGCGTGGTGCTTAACGATGCGCAAAACCTTTTTGAATGGCAAAAAGTTTCGATGGTATTAGTGAGTATTTTTGCGGTGGTTATCGTTGCAGAAGCGGTGGTTATCCACATCCGTAACAAACTGATTTAATCGGTGTGTTGTGTTCACTTTGTTTTTTATGACATGTGTTTCGTTTGAAAGTTGAGAGCTTGCCTATCTAGCATTTTAAAGCTCAAACGACCCTAGGTAATTCGGTCTACCTAGCGGTCGTTATTTTATGCGGTGTGTTCTGTATTAAACTGTATTTAACGGAGAGCGAGCGCTTAGAAAATACAGTGTTTAGCAAAATCACCCGCTTCATTCGCCGTCCAGTCACCTTTTGGTTTCTCTTTCATATCTTCACACCAAGCTTCACTGCCAACTTCTGTACAAGCCATTAATTGAGTGGCTAGGAAAAGGATCAACGTGACTTTCTTCATAACAAATATTCCGTTTGGGCTAGATTTCGGATAACTCTATCAAATACTACTGATGATTGTCATAGCTATCAGGGGCCGGCGATATAGATTTGAGCTGAAGTCGCGATTTGGTAACGAGAAGGGATGACGGAGTCTCAAGATCGAAAAAGCCAGCAACATGTGCTGGCTTTGAAATTCTTAATAAGCTTCTTTTATCGGTAAGCTTTGACTACTTGAGGAGTTATACCAGTTTCATCTCTTGGATGATGTCCGAAGCAATCTCTGGCTTGGTACTTGTTGGTTTCTCGTGTAGGTCTGCTTTTAATTGTCCCTTACGGTTACTTAGGCCTGCTTCTAGCTTCTTGATTGCTGAAGAAATAGCTGGGTACATTACGTCATCTGTCGCTTTTGCGTTTACACGCACACCTTCGTAGTTGGTGAACACTTCAACCTGATGTTGACCATGTTCTTTGGTAATGATGATGTCGCAGCTGATCAGTGATGGAAAATGGTTAGATATCTTTTCGAACTTACCTTCGATGTCTTTACGTGAGTCGTCGTTAATTGATACGTGATGTGTTTGAACGTTTATTTTCATAAATCATACCTTTCCAATGACTGTGTCATTTAAACGTAGCAAACATCGGATAGATTAACCAATAGAGAAAGTACACATGTGTGATTGACTTCAGTGTTATCAAATAATCTCTACTTACTCCCTTGAAAGTCCGAATAACTGATCGCATATTATGTTTCGTGTTTTCGAGACATGTTCAAAAATACTCCATCCTTGATGATTTGCTCTAATTGTGAGCGTCACTCTAGTGAATATCTCTTCATCGGCTTTATAATTCCGAACTTGTCACTTGGCTAACTTCTTTCGTTTTTGATAAATAAGTTACCACTAGACTCTAATTTATAGACACTCAACAGCCCACTCCATATTGAAACTTGCTTCAAAGCTCCGACAGATCTGAGTAACGCACTAACTATTTATGCATTCGTCACTCAATATCACAATTACCATCAAGGACTGCGGTAGTTTATTGAGATACCTGTTAGTACGGGATACCATAACACCGTCGTTAAATTTGGATCCGTTACCATGAAAATGCCTGTTAAATTGGCTGCTGTTGCAGCTTCACTTTCTTTCGCTTTTAATGCTTTTTCTGCGCCTGTTGAGTTTCAGAAAATTCCAGAGATCATGCAGCAATTTGAAACTGCAGAGCTGTACGTTAAAAAGTCTGTGACGCTAGGCCGTTTGCCTGCTGAATCTGAAATAGGCACTGAATTCCCGACCTACGTTTCTGACGGAAAGGGTGGTTACAGCTTAGAAACCAACAACGTGATGACGGATGATGTAGTTATTGCAAGCATGCCTAAGGCGATTGTTGATGATGTTTTCAACCAATGGTTGGTACCAAAAGAGACGTGGATCAGTAGCTATGGTTCACTGCCAACGTCGACCACTGAGTTCAAGCCGTTTAAGCGAATTAAAACCATCAAAGCGATTAAGATTGATGCTGAAATGCTTGAACTAATGGGCAGCGAAGATGGCAAAACAGCCGTGATTAAAGTGAGTTGGGATGAAAAAGGGATGAAGGTTTATAAGGACGGTTACTTAGCGGATTATGAGTACGGTATTGCCCCTCATGAGATGCAAGAGAACTACGAGCTAGCACCTAAGTAGTTTTATTCCATTTCCGAAAAGCGCTCTGGTTTGCAGGGCGCTTTTTATACCCCCCCTCCCCCACCAAAATGTGACTTAACTCACACTTTTCTGACATTTTACTGCTCGTTATGCTAGTATGCGCCGCTTGTCTTTGTAATTGATAAAAAACGCATTACCCAAACAGTCTTGTTCTGTTTATCTGCTTGTAATGACCTCATTCAGTTTGGCCTGACTTGGCCGAACATCTGCATTTTGCTCGGACGCAAAGAGAGTAGTTCTCACTACTTCACTATGTACATTTGAGAGCACCATCTATCAAAGGCCTTTTAGAAACAGCCTAGTTAGCGCGAACTATGTTCTGCGTGAAGGGTTTCGTTTTTCCAAAAATCCCCCTGGCGCCAAGTATTGCTTGGTTGCTGACAAGTAAGGAGTCTATATGACGTCTACGGTATCTACATCCGTACCTACATCTCCAGCTGGTAATACAGCTTCGACAGAGAAAGAAGTAAACCATCCATTTCTTTCTTTGGTCATCATGGTAATCGTTGCAGCAATCGCAACCTACTTTATCCCTGCAGGCGAGTTTGAACGAGTGGTTATGAATGGCCGCACGGTGATCGACCCAGACAGCTATACACTACTGGCAAGCAACCCAACAACATTAGCCTCTTTTTTCGAATCATTTTTTAAAGGCTTCAAATCCGCTTCTGGCGTGATGGGTGTTGTGGTGTTTGTTGGTGGTGCTTTCGGTATCATCAAACACATGGGTCTGCTAGACGCTTCGGTCGTCGCGCTTACCACTAAGCTTAAAAAGCAAGGCTTGTATGTGATCGCACCAGTGATCATGACGGCGATCTTCTTCAACGTAACCTTCACTGGTATGCGTGAATTGGATGTTATTTTCATCTCGTTGATGATTCCGATCTGTATCAAGCTTGGATACGATGCGATCACAGCGTTAGGTGTTGTGCTACTGGCAAGTTGTGCGGGTTTTGCTGCGGCGTTGGCGAACCCATTTTTCACGGGGATTGCACATACTATCGCTGAGCTGCCTTTGTATTCAGGCATGTGGTATCGCTTTATTGTCGGCATGTTTATGCTGCTGACCGGTGCTTGGTATGTGTTGAATTACGCAAGAAAAGTAAAACAAGATCCAACTAACGGCTTGTTACACGGCACGGGTTACCACTACGAATCAAACGTTGAAGCTAAGTCTCTGACGGTTCGTGAGAAGCTAGCAGGTATCGCATTCTTAGGCGTGTTCGCATACATGATCTTCGGTACTCTGACGATGGGCTTTGGCTTTACTGAGATCGCAGGTGCGTTTGTGGCAATGGCGATCATTCCTGGCTTGGTGGCAGGATTGTCTCCTAACAAGATTTGTGAATATTGGACTAAAGGTGTCAGCGATGTATTGGTTGCTGTGTTGATCATCTTCTTTGCGCGTTCGGTGTTGACCATCATGGAAGACGCGAAGATTGTCGACTCGATTATCTACTATCTTGCGCAGATCATTTCAGGCAGCTCTAAGCTTGTTGCGGCGGCAGGTATCTACTTCTCACAAGCCGCGATTAACCTGTTTATCCCGTCGGGCAGTGGTCAAGCGGTGATTACTATGCCAATTATCATTCCACTGGCAGATATTGGTGAAGTGACTCGTCAAGTTGCGGCGTTGGCATCGCAATTGGGTGACGGTATCTCGAATTACATTTATCCAACCAACGGTGGCTTGCTGGCGGTACTGGCGATTGCGAAAGTCCCTTATGGTAAGTGGGTGCGTTTCTTCTTGCCGCTATTCTTGTTCTGGTCGGTGGGCGCTCTGATTTCAGTCGTGATTGCTCAAATGATTGAGTTAGGTCCATTCTAAGGTTTGGGCTTTTAATCGGATAGCTTTGCTTGAAAACATCCAACCAAATACAAAGGCAGCGAATTCGCTGCCTTTTTCGTTCGAGGTGAAGTTAACCGAGATAGAGCATCACTCTTCAAACTGATAAGAGGAGGGGACGACGATGACACCCTGTTTCGAAATGTGGAAACGCTTGGCGTCAGCAAGGCTATCAAGACCAATTTGGGTTCCATCTGGTACTTTCACATTCTTATCTATAATGCAGTTTTGAATGTGGCAATTTTTTCCAATCTCAACATCTTCAAACAGAATACTATCAATCACAATCGCGGCATTGCTGACTTTTACCTTGGGGAAAAAGATAGAGTTTTGCGCTGAACCACCTTCAATCACTACGCCATTCGCGATCATCGAGTTGATGAAAATCCCTTGATTCCCCTCTACCGATGCGATGGTGCGTGCGGGCGGCAGTTGCGGCTCATAGGTGCGAATTGCCCAATCTGGCTGATACAAATCGATTGGCGAAGTTGGCTTTAACAAATCCATGTTCGATTGATAATAAGAGTCGATCGTACCCACATCTCTCCAGTAAGCATCTTGGGTTACGCGCCCTTCTTCGTCACCAAACTTATACGCGTAAACACTGTTGTTGCCGACTAACTTGGGAATGATGTCTTTACCGAAATCGTGGCTTGAGTCTGGATCTTCTGCGTCTGCCAATAATGCCTGTGTCAGTACTTCTTTATCAAAGATGTAAATTCCCATTGAAGCCATGCTTCGAGTTGGCCTTCCAGGTACACATGCAGGGTAACGTGGCTTTTCGGTAAAGTTATTGATTTGTAGGGACTCATCTATCTCCATCACACCAAACTCTTTGGCTTCGTCAATCGAAACCTCCATGCACGCCACAGTTAGGTCGGCCTCGTTCTTTTTGTGCTGATTGAGCATTGGAGCGTAGTCCATGCGATAGATATGGTCACCGGATAACACCACCACATGCTTGGCTTCACTGCGAGAAAGCAAATACAAGTTTTGATAAATCGCATCGGCAGTGCCGCTGTACCAGCTATCACCTGTGCGCATTTGTGGGGGAACATTGGTGATGTATTCGCCGAGCTCGGGGTTAAGCACAGACCAACCATCTCTCAAATGTTTTTGCAAAGAATGAGACTTGTACTGAGTCAGCACCAAAATTTGGCGAAGCCCGGAGTGTAGGCAGTTCGCGAGCGTGAAATCGATGATTCGATATTTGCCACCAAAAGGCACCGCAGGCTTTGCGCGGTTATCGGTTAGGGGAGAAAGCCGAGAGCCAACACCGCCGGCCAGAACGATTGTTAGAGTGTCTTGCATAGTCAGAACCTCAATGTATTTATGATTATGCATATGGTCCTGCAAGCACTGAGCCAAATGTAACTCATTGAATATTAAACAAGGTGGCAATGAATTTTTCGGGACTGCACCAAATTGATGCGTACGAGATATTGGCTTGCTCTATTTTGATCCAAAGAGATCCGAGCAAAGTGAAAAGGTAGAGTTAACAAAATGATGCACGGAAAAGTCGCATTACAAAACTGTCAATAAAATGAAGGAATAAAGTGATCGGGTCGATATAAATTTACACAAATAATCATAACCTTTCACAAATTGATTTCCATCAATAAAGTAGGGGTATTCTGTGATAACTTGCACGCAAAATAAGAAATGATTACTCATTCACCAATAAAATGAAGCCCTCAAGGAAATAATAATGAAAAAAACAGTATGTGGTATTGCGGTTATTGCGGCTCTTATGTCGACGAATGTTCTTGCTCATAAAGAAGGTGATTTCATCATCCGTGCAGGTGCAGCAACAGTATCTCCAAATGACAGCAGCGGCGCTGTGTTGAATGATCCAAATACAGAATTTTCTGTAGACTCAAACACTCAACTTGGTTTGACTTTTGGCTACATGTTTACAGATAACATCAGCTTTGAAGTACTAGCGGCAAGCCCATTTTCTCACAACATTTCTGCAACTGGTCTAGGTGAAATTGCTGATACTAAACACCTACCACCAACGTTTATGGTTCAGTATTACTTTGGCCAAGCAAACAGTGACTTCCGCCCTTACGTAGGTGCTGGTATCAACTACACTGTATTCTTCGATGAGTCACTAAATCAAGGAGCGAAAGATCTAGGTTTAAGCGACTTATCTCTTGATGACTCTTGGGGCTTAGCAGCAAACATTGGTATGGACTACATGATCAATGAAGACTGGTTCCTGAACGCATCGGTTTGGTATGCAGATATCGGCACTACAGCAAAATATAAGTTTAATGGTCAACAGTTCTCAACAGACGTTGATATCGACCCATGGGTATTCATGATCGGTGGTGGTTACAACTTCTAACCTACGATTCAGTTTACTAAGGCGCTCAAGCATCAGCCAGCTTGTGCGCCTTTTTTTGTGTGCTTGTTAATTAAATGCTCATTCTAACCTTCTGTTGTTATGGGTAAAAGAAACCGATTGTCGTCACCTATTGTTAACAAAAGGGAAAGATAAGTGTCATAAGCGGCCTCTATGATCGCGATTCAAATTATGGAGGATATATGAATCGTAAATTTAATAAGCTGACTTTATTACTACCTATCGCAGTAAGTTCCGCTCTGGCTGGATGTTCTCAGTCAACATCATCTACGGCGAATACGCTATCTCAAACCCCACTTGATGCTTTGAGCCTCCAGTGCCAATCCAGCCAACAGCCAATCGCAAGCGATGCTGAGGTCACCGGGCTTACTCTGGTTGGCAGTTCCATTGCTGACGCTCCGTTTGATACTTCTGCAGCCGAAATCGTCAGCTACGATTCATGTACCGATAAATTGTATGTCGTAAATGCTCAAGCAAAGAAAGTTGACGTGCTATCGATGAATACCGATAGCTCGCCAAGCTTTGAAGGCTCTATAGATCTTCAATCAGCGGCTGTAGCTTCGGGGATTGATATTGGTGCAGCGAACAGCGTGTCGACTCATCAAGGATTAGTTGCGGTCGCGATTGAAAATGCGGACAAGCAACAAAATGGCATTATTGCTCTGTATCGCTCAGACACACTAGAGCTGATCACCACTTACACAGCTGGCGCACTGCCAGACATGGTGAGCTTCTCGAAAGACGGTCGCTACATTGCTTCTGCAAATGAAGGTGAGCCGAATGCGGATTACAGCATTGATCCTGAAGGTTCGGTGACATTGGTGGATTTAGCGAATGGGCCGATGCAAGCGAAGGTCACTCAGATTAATTTCAAGGCATTTAACCAAGGTCAGCCTCGTCACCAGGAATTAACCGATAAGGCTCGAATTTCAGCTCCCGATGCGACCGTCGCTCAAGACCTAGAGCCTGAATACCTAACGTTTGCTGACAACGGCAAACTCTACGTTGCCCTGCAAGAGAACAACGCACTAGCAGCGATTGATGTCGCAACGGCAGAGGTGGATGCGATTCTTGGTTTAGGCGGCAAACCTTGGGATAGCGCGCAATTGGATGCGTCGAATAAAGACAAAAATATCGGCAACCTACAAAACTACGCGATGTTAGAAGGACTTTACATGCCAGACAGCATCACTAACTACAGTGTTGATGGCAATACCTACACCGTGACGGCGAACGAAGGTGACGGCCGCGAGTATGGCATCAAGACAACGCAACAAGTGTGTGACGATAAAGGCTTTGAGTGGGATGGCGATGACTATAAAGGCACCGAAAACTACACCACAGAGAAAGACTTTTGTATCGCTTATGTTGATGAAGTACGTGGCAAGAAACTAGATGTTGACGCTAACCACCCATTGGCTGGATCGTTGAAAGATAACAAGCAACTGGCTCGCCTAAAGGTGATTAAGCCACAAGGAACACTTGCTGCTGACCAAAAGGTTCAAGCATTCGGTAGCCGCTCTTTCTCTATTTGGGATGAGTCTGGCGAGTTAGTGTTTGATAGCGGGGATGATTTCGCTCGAATCGTTCTTGAACAAGATCCTGCAAACTTCAACAGCACCAATGATAACAACCAAAGTGGTGACGATCGCAGCGATGATAAAGGGGTAGAACCTGAAGCTATCGAAGTGGCTGAGATCAACGGTAAGCACTATGCCTTTGTCGGCCTTGAGCGCCAAGGTGGCATCATGGTTTACGACGTAACACAGCCTAAGAACGCAAGTTTCATCAGCTACTTGAACAACCGAGACTTCACACAACCAGTGTGCACTAAGGTTGATGAAGACGGTGATTGCGACAACGATACTTACAACTCGAAAGCGGGTGATTTAGGCCCAGAATCAATCAAGTATTTCACTCGTTTTGGTAACCACTTTATTGCGGTTGGCAATGAAGTGAGTGGTAGCACATCAGTTTACCGCGTTGAGTTCTAACCTGGCTTATTACTTGGTATTTGATTGAATCCAAACAAAAGCGCCACGATTTGTTAATTCGTGGCGCTTTTTAGTTCATAGCTTATTAAATCGCTGATTTAGTCGCGATAACAAAAGCCTATGGCTGTTGCTTAGTCGGAGCTAGAGCGATTTCACGGATACATACGTTTTGTGGTTGTTGGTAAGCGAATGATACTGCGCGAGCAATGTCGTCAGCTGCCAATACACCGCCCATGTCTTCTTTCCAAGAATCGTAACCGTCTTTGATCTCTTGAGATGTAGTGTGAGACAGAAGCTCAGTCTCAACAGCACCCGGTGCGATAGTAGTAACACGAACATTTGAAGCGGCCACTTCTTCACGAACGTTCTCAGAAATAGCATGTACCGCGAACTTAGTGCCACAGTAAGCTGCGTGGCTTGGGAATGTTTTCTTACCCGCGATTGAGCTGATGTTGATGATAGTACCTGTGTTGCGTTCCATCATTGGAGCAAGTACAGATTGCATGCCGTTTAGAAGACCAATTACGTTCACATCGAACATTGTCTTCCACTCTTGAGCGTCTTGAGTATCGATTTGACCAAGAAGCATTGCACCTGCGTTGTTGATAAGCGCATCTACAGGGCCAAACTTCGCTTCACCTTGTGCGATTGCCGCATCAAAAGACGCTTTGTCTGTTACGTCTACTTTTACAGATAGAGAGTTTGGTAGGTTAAGCGCTTCAAGGCGGTCAATGCGACGAGCTAGAAGTAGCAGAGGGTGACCTTCATCGCTTAGACGACGAGCGATTGCTTCACCAATACCAGAGCTTGCACCTGTAATTACGATTAGTTTTTTCATTTTATTTCCTCTGTACTTTTATTGCGTCGGTTGGCTACGACGTATTGTTTAAGTGCATTCGAATCAAGTGTTTGTTGTCTTGCTTCGTTGCGATGGAGGTATATTAAGGAAAATAGCATTGTTGATATATAGCGCTTTACTTGAAACACTGTTGCTGTGGTGCAACAATAAAGCGTCTATCTCATAACTCCATTAGTAAGCTGGCGACTATGCTTAATCAAATTAACCTGTCTGATATTCGTTCTTTTGTGCTGATCGCTCGTTTAGGTAATTTCACCAAAGCGGCGGAGGAGTTGGATGTGTCGCGTTCCCACGTATCACGCCAAGTAAGTAGCCTAGAAAAGCAGATGGGTGTAACGCTGTTTATCCGCACTACTCGAACCTTGAGGCTGACTCACGCAGGGCAAGATTTGTACACGAGATGTGAACAAGCCTTAGATAATATAGACCAAGCGCTGATTGCTGCGGTTGATGATGTCGAAGAGGTACGCGGTGACATCAAAGTCAACTGTGTTGGCGGTTATTTAGGCGAAGTGATCATCGCGGATCTGGTCAATGAGTTTATGCAGCTCTACCCAGATATCAGCATCAGCCTTGATTTCAGTAGTAACCGAGTCGACTTGATTGAAGACGCGTTCGATATCGCTTTTCGTATGGGAAGCCTTGAAGATGCGGGCTTCATTGCGAGGAAGCTATTGGACATAGAGATGGGAACACTGGCGAGCCCTGAGTATTTTGCTCGCAAAGGAAAGCCTAACCACCCTAAAGAGTTGATCCATCACGACTGCTTAACCGGCTCGGTGCGTAAATGGAGTTTTCAGGCGCTTGATGACACCAAGAAAACACTCGATGTGCATGTGACGGGTAGGTTGCAATGTAAAAATGGTCGAGTGTTGGTACAAGGTGCGAAGTCCGGGAACGGGATTATTCGTGTACCTACTATCTATTGCTTACAAGAACTTAATGATGGGCAATTAGTTCAGGTGTTTGACGACTGGGTGGTACCTAAAGTGGACTTTTCAGCGATCTACCACCGAGACCGCTATCAACCAAGCCGGATTAGAACCTTTATTGATTTTGTGAAAAGTCGCTTTGAACAAATGCCAGTGAGCTAATCGTGCTTTCTGTATTTTGCTAATAGTGTGACCGGCTTGAGCTTACATCTCGTCGATTTCGTTTTGTAGGCTTTCTAGTTGATCCAGAATCAGTAAGAACTTCTCACCAAATGGAGTGACTTGGTATTCCACTCTTGGTGGCAGTTCGTTGAACATTTGCTTATCTAGAATCCCAAATTCTACATTTCGCTTTAAACATTCATTCAAGACCTTGGTCGATAACCCTTCGACCGAGCGTACCATTTCACCGGGACGATTGATGCCATTTGCCAGTAATTGGTAAACCGTGAGCGACCATTTACAACCGTAGATGGTCTCTACCATGCGAGCGGAACGCTCTGGCGCTGATTTTCTTGAAAAAAAGTTTTCCTGATTTTTCATAAAGATGTACCAATAAGTACCTACCTAACCGATTTGTACTTACTATTCATAGTGTTAGTTCAAAGCCTAAGATTACCACGTTCACATGACTTAGGAGATAACAAAATGAACTTCACTAAAAATGGTATTGCAGTAGTAATCGGTGGCACAAGTGGTATGGGCTTTGAAACAGCGAAGCAGTTGGTCGCTCAAAACATCCATGTGCTGGTTGTCGGCAATAACCCAACTAAGTTAGATAAAGCTGTGTCAGAACTTCAGTCGCTGGGCCACGCTACTGGCTGGCAAGCTAATCTTTATGATGATGCAAGTGTGTCGAATCTTATTGCGCATCTAGAGTCACTTGAAGAGGGTATTGGTTACCTTGTTAATGCGGCTGGCTACTTTAACCCTAAAGCGTTTATCGAACATCAGGAGTCGGATTACGAGCAATACATGCAGCTTAATAAAGCGACTTTCTTCATCACTCAAGCTGTCAGTAAGTTGATGATCAAAAACGGTGGTGGAAACGTGGTAAATGTAGGCTCTATGTGGGCGAAACAAGCTATTAAAGCGACGCCATCTTCTGCGTATTCAATGGCAAAGGCAGGACTACACGCTTTAACACAGCACATGGCGATGGAGCTTGCAGATCACAACATTCGCGTGAATGCGGTGTCTCCAGCCGTCGTTAAAACGCCGATCTACGAATCATTCATTAAGCCAGAAGAAGTGGACCAAGCGCTAGAAGGCTTCAACGCATTCCACCCTATTGGTCGAGTGGGTCAACCGAAAGACATCGCAAACAGCATCTCTTTCCTACTGTCTGACAGTGCCGATTGGGTAACGGGTGCAATCTGGGATGTTGATGGTGGTGTGATCGCAGGCCGCAATTAATCGAGCCGAGTTTTTAATATGGGGGATGCTTTGTTAGCAATTAGCAATTAGCAATTAGCAATTAGCAATTAGCAACTAGCAGCGAAGTCTCCCCCTCGCTCGTTATTCGCGTAGAATAGACATTAGCAAGACAATAATAATTAAAACAATATTTAGAGTAAGGTCGTCATTATGCTCAACATGGACTTTTCAAAGAGATTGGTTATCGAAACCGATAAACTAGATTGGGTTGCAAGCCCTGCCAAAGGAGTGTGGCGTAAGCCCCTAGAAAGAGAAGAGAAAGAATCAGGTCACACGACTAGCGTGGTGAAATACGACCCTCAATCTTCATTCTCTGAACACCCACATCCGCAAGGAGAAGAGATCTTCGTATTAGACGGTGTGTTCTCAGATGAAACTGGCGATTTCCCCGCTGGCACTTATATCCGTAATCCGCCAGGCAGCGCGCATTCCCCATCGAGTAAAGAGGGCTGCACGATCTTAGTTAAGCTTAATCAGTTTGATGCGAGAGACTTAACGCAAGTTCGAGTCAATACGCTCGAAACGGAATGGCTACCTGGTATTGGCGGGTTACAAGTCATGCCATTACATGAGTTTGAGCACGAGCATGTCGCTTTAGTTAAGTGGCCTGTTGGCGAACGTTTTCAGCCGCACCGTCACTTTGGTGGAGAAGAGATCTTTGTGTTGTCGGGCACCTTTAAAGATGAACATGGCGTGTACCCGAAACATACTTGGATGCGTAGCCCTCACATGAGCGAGCATTTCCCTTATGTGGAAGAAGAGACGATCATCCTAGTGAAAACAGGTCATTTGCCCCTGATATGATGATTATCTCGACAAGTAAAATAGAAAGCCGCTTACTAAAAGTCAGCGGCTTTCTGCTTTCTAGTGCCTATTGAGCTTACCTAATACACATTTGAGCATTAGTAAGCAACACCAATACGTTGGCGCGGGAACTTGCCAGCTTCGAGCTCATCAATCATCGCAATAGCGTAATCGCTGACTGAAATTTTGCTGTTACCATCTTCGTCGGTGAGCAGTTGATCGCCACCAGTGCGGTAGGTCGATAGTTTCTCGCCCGGGAATATTTCTGCGGCAGGGCTAACGAACGTCCAGTTAACTTCGCTATTAGATTGCTTGAACACTTCAAGAGCTTCGCCCTGTGCTAGCGCTTCGTTTTTGTAATCCGCAGGGAAGTCAGGAACAGTCACTAGCGGTACGTTTGGCGCTACTTCTAATGAGCCAGCTCCGCCAACCCAAAGTAGGCGATCGATACCGATGCTCGGTAATGTTGCCAGCAATTTAGTCGCAGTGTTTTTTACGATGTCGTGATTACCCAGAGCACGTCCGCCAATCGAAGTAATGACTGCATCAACGCCGGATAGTGCGTTTGCTAGACTTGCGGCTTCATCTTGTAAATCAAATGAACGAACTTCAATGCCTTTGGTTTCCACGCGGCTTGCATCTCTTACAACAGCAACGACCTCGTGACCACGAGATTGAGCTTCTTGAGCGATGTGACTACCAATCCAACCTGATGCACCTAATACTGCAATTTTCATAATGTCTCTCCAATTATCTAATTTATTGAGTCGTTTTCTCGACAGCCATTGCAGTCTAATAGCTCACTAGGTTGCGATAAATATCGCAAAATGATGTAGATTGTATCTATATAGTGATCTAATAAGATTCGATTAGCTGCGAAATAGTTCAAGGAGAGTGTGATGGATAGGTTGACGGCAATGCGTAGCTTTGTCGAAGTTGCGAATTGTGCCAGCTTCACCCAAGCAGCTGAGCATTTGGACATGAGTCGGTTGCAGGTTTCACGTCATGTTCAAGAGATAGAAGGGTGGCTGAAGCAGAGGCTATTACATAGGACGACTCGAAAGGTGAGCTTGACGGCGGCAGGGGAAATCGCTCTGCAGCGCTGTGAGAAAATCCTCCATGAGACCGCTGAGTTAGAAACTACGTCACTCAATCAAACCGATGATCTTTCTGGAACCATTCGAATTGCAGCCCCCATCGGGTTAACTCAGCATATGTTGTTGGATGTGGTCGAGCAGTTCACCGAGCGCCACCCTAACATCACGGTCGAACTGTTTGCCTCAGACCGCTTTACTCAGCTGGTGGATGAGAGGATCGATATTGCACTTCGTTATACCGATCAACCTGATGATAGTTTGATTGCACGAAAGCTAATGGTCATTGATTCAGTGGTGTGTGCCTCGCAAGCCTACTTAGACAAACATGGTGAACCTGAAACGGTCGAGGCGCTTCGACAACACAATTGTTTTCGTCACTTGAATGTTTCTAAGTGGGATTTTGTTAAGGACAATCAACACTATTCGGTTGAGGTGTCTGGCACTATCAAGGCTAATGATGTTGGAGTGCTAACTCGCGCTGCACAGCACGGGAAAGGGGTAGTTCGTTTACCTTGTGACATAGCCAACCCACTGATTGCGAATGGCAAATTGATACGAATGTTGGATGAGTTTGTTTCGCCAAGCAGCGTGCTTTGGGCGGTGTATCTGTCTCGCAGCTATCAGCTTCCGGTTGTTCGTCAGTTCATTGATTTTGCGGCAGAAGCTTGGGCTAGCGATATCAAGTCCGGTGATGTTTGAAACTTCATAGGCAATGATACATAGCGATAGAAATTTAAAAGCCCATAAATACAAAAATCCGATATCAATGGTGATATCGGATTTGAACTCAATAATTCAGAGTTCCAGCACGCTCTCCTCTCACGAAGTCTTTACATGTAATGGTGTACAGATAATCGGGTATTTATCACCTTTTCGTTGATGTCTGGTAAAGGCTGATACAGGCTTCTCGTAATGTCGGATAATACTTGGTCGTAAACTTGCGACACGACACTAGAGATGTCACTGGTTAATTCGTACATGCTATCTGCCGGTTGGGTCGCTTCGTTACTTGATGCGATCTCTGAGAGTGCATGCATCGCTCGCGTACAAACCGGTGACCCACTACTAAGAGGGCAGATAATCGATAACTGGTTGAGTTTTCTGTGTGTCTGAGAGGCGTAGAATTTGAATCTCAAATACTCCTCAGGCTTCTCCATATCCGCCTTCTCTATTCCAGGGATACACATTCGTAATTTGGTCAGGACCTCCATGCAATCTAAGATCTGTTGCCAATTCATGTGGTACTCACGGCTCATGTCTTCACGCTCAGACTGAATTAGCCAGATGATCATTACTTCATCCATCAAGAACATGCTATGGCGAATTGTTTTGCCATGAATCGATTGGTTACGCACCAAGCTACGGTTTTGCCAGTCGCTGTGCATAGCGATGAGCTTGAGGTGATAGATGCGATACATAGGGCGGCTGTCAAACGACACATGCGATTGAAGCAACTCAGATACCTCAAGTATGTTGTCGTAAATCTCGTTCACTTTACGAATCGAGTCGCTAGACAATTTATACGCCAGAGCGTAATGCGTCGCCGCGCGGTGTTTGCGTGATAACAACAATAACTCTCTAAGCAGAACTAAGGTTTCAAACCTGTGTGATAGCGCTGTTTGTCTCTTCCTTGAGAAATGAAACAGGGCTGCAAGTACTAATAGGGATAAACCCACTGAAATAACTACAAACATATTCAACTCCTAACATTTGTATACCTACTTAGTGGTAGTGCAGACACCATGCCAAAATAAATAAGCGTTATATTTCATTGAGTTATGATTTCCCTCAAATTATGGATGATCAATCATGGTGCATGACTTCACCATTCGAGTGAATGTTTCTCATATTTTGCAGGATTTTTTGAGAGGTTACGCTTTTCTAACGATAGGTTGGGGAGGTTTCGGTAAGTAGAGACACTTTGGCGATCCATTTCAGGCTCGTTTCAAGCTACGCAAATTAAAAAGGCCTCACCCTTATATGCTTTTACTCTAAAAGCAGTAAGAGTGAGGCCTTTCAATGTTCACGTCGCAGTGTAGTTGACTTAACGACTAAGTGTTTAGCATTGAGGGCTAAACGTTATGCAAGCTTAAGGTCGAACTCGTTGCGGTACATCACCATATCTTCAATGGTCAGTACTGGCATGTTGTGCAGTTTACCGAAAGCAACGATCTCTGGCGCTTTTGCCATTGTGCCGTCTGGTTTGGTTACTTCACACAGTACACCTGCCGATTGAAGACCTGCCATTTGCATCAGATCCACAGTACCTTCTGTGTGGCCGCGGCGAGCAAGTACACCACCTTTGCGAGCTCGCAGTGGGAATACGTGACCAGGGCGAGCTAGATCTGAAGGCTTAGCCGTTGGGTTTGCCGCTGTCTTGATCGTTGTTACACGGTCAGCAGCAGAAACACCGGTCGTTACACCGACTTTCGCTTCGATAGTTACGGTAAACGCAGTTTGGTTTGCGCTGTTGTTATCAACAACCATAGGCGGAAGTTCAAGTTGGTTTGCTTGTTCGTCAGTTAGACACAAGCACACGATGCCGCTGCATTCACGGATCATTAACGCCATTTGAGCATTGGTTAGGTGTTCTACTGAGTAGATGATGTCGCCTTCGTTCTCACGATCTTCATCGTCAAGTAAAAGTACGCCACGACCTTCGCGTAGAGCTTGCAGTGCGTTTTCAACACGAGTGATTGGTTCGCCAAATTCGGCAAGTAGTGAAGACTGATTCATGGTTAAACTCCTAAAATATCACCAGAATCAGGGCTGTATGAGGGATCTCAACGAGCACAACAAAGCCAACTCATTACAAGTCGGTTCATCATGGTTTTATCCAAAACGAAATGCACACGTCTGAGTTGGAGGCATGAACCCAATAAACAGGTACGCCTTTCCAACTTAAACGAGTGTCTTTCCATTCTCTCTCATCCGGACTATAACCGTCGGCTCTGGCATCTCACCAGATCTGCTGACCTCGACGAATCGAGCGCTCGCGGGCTTATCTTTAGGTTTTGCTAAGGACATACCGCCGGTGGGGAATTTCGCCCCGCCCTGAGAATAAAAATTAATAATCTGTTTTGCTTTGAAAGCAGACCAGATGTTAATCCTTTCAATAGTGGATTTAAAGGACTGACAGCAAAGTTTTTTAGATTCTGGCCTGAGTGTTCACTTTATCAGCAGAACACAATGCCGTTGTGTTTAGTCAGGTCCTGCTGGTCTTTAGTTGATTTTCCTGTCGGTATGCGTATAAGTGGACGGTAAAGATTATTGATGATGAGGTGAGGGTTCACCGAATCAATACTCAGGCTCCCCACTAATCGAATATTGTTACATCATGACGGCGAACCGCTCGTTTTTACATAAAATTGATATTGGCGATGCTAAGCTACGATAGCATCCGACCACTTTATCCAAAAGATCTTAGCCATGACTTCTCTGTTCTCTAACAAATCCAAAGGCTTATTACTGCTCGTTTTAAGCTTGTATTCTCTCGTTCCCTTTTTGATCTTTGGATCTCACTTCGACCTTGGAAGCGCTGTATTGCCTTTCTATGGTGCTGTGATGACATTCGTGACTTATTCAGCGGGTAATCAAGGGTTCTTAATCACACTCGCGATTCTCTCTTTGTTGGTGCTGACATTAAAGTTCTCAAAAGCAAAGCTAGTGAGCCTTTGTTTGCAGCTTGGTATTTTATTGGTGTTAAGCTTTGCAGCAAAGACATTCCTTAAATCATCAACGGAGAGTCCGCGCCCATATACTGAGTACTTAGTTACCCAAGAAGTGGTTGATATGCCGGAGCTGTTTTATGAACTGCCACTAGAAGAAAAGAACGTGGCCATTGAGTCAGTAGAAGATAAGGTCAGTGACTGGCGAACACGTCATTGGCTTGGCGAAACAGACTATTCATTCCCGTCTGGACACATGATTTTCGTGGGTGTTTGCTTAGCATTCTTTGGTGGGTTGTTCTTAGAAGCGAAGCGTTTTTACCTTGTAGGTGGCATGTTAGCTTGGGCTGGTGGTGTAGCGTATAGCCGCGTTTGGCTTGGTATGCATCGCCCTGAAGACTTAGCGGCATCTATCGCTTTTGCAGGCTTAATCTACCTATTAGTGCCACTGGTGCCAACGCAAAAAATAGAACCTTTGTTGCCTAAGTTTCTCAGAACGGATTAAACATTTAAGAAGAGCTTCGTTCTTAAAAGCAAGTTAGTTCCCCCAAAGCAATTTGGCTTTCGTTTAGCAAGCGGAATCTCTGGCTATTGATTGAGCCCGAGTTCTGCTTGTTTCTTTTTGGTTAGTCCCAAAGAGACGATTCGGTGAGACTCCGTGAGGTAGTATCTCAACTCGTCATCCCTTTCTGGTGTGCTCTCAAACAGCTGAATCCACTTCATTCCGCGTGAAGCAAAGTAGGGGGCAGGTTTATACCCTGGCTCTTCTTTGAGAAAATCGAAATTCCGATCAGATGCCTTGAAGATAAATGCAGGCTCGTCGTTTGGTCCCCAACCTCCAATCGCAAACACCTTGCCTCCCACTTTCCAAACGTGAGAGTTATTCCACTGCATCACGTAGCTAGTAGCAACTTGTGACTCGCAAAATGCATTGAATTCATCGTATGTCATAGAGCGCCCTTTCAATAGTTTGGTGTTGGATGGGGTGTTTATTGCCGATACCGCTAGAAGTTAACCAGCTAAGCCTTGCCAAATAGCCGTCAAGCCACTGATAGAACATAGCAGTAAAGAAGCGATACGTATCTTCTCTTTTGAAATCGTTTGAGTGGTTATCATAGCCACTTTGTAGCCTAACCAAGCAGCGGGTAACAAAGGTATTGTGATGATCAAATGGTGGAGCGTGAAGAAGCCAATTGGGATCTGCACGACTAATGAAATGATTGAGCTAAACACAAAGAAAGCAGAAAGGTTACCACGAAGCTGGTTAGCATCTTGGTGTTGAAGCAGTAACGCCATCGGCGGTCCCCCAATACCCGAACTTGTCCCAAAGAACCCTGAGAAAAATCCTGCAATCCCCATCTTCGCGGGTGTTGGCTCCAATCTAAATGGTAGTAGGCTTACAATCACAGCAAACACTACCAGTAAACCTAGCCACAGTGACAATACGCTCGTTGACACCATCACCAACAAAGCACCTCCTGCCAATGAGCCAGGGATTCGGCCTAGCAGTGCGACTTTGAGTCCGCCAATAGAGATGTTTGCGCGGTGTTTTAACGCATTAAATATTGAGATAAATAGGCCAATGAGGCAGATAGGCGCAGGGACATAGTCTGGCGAGACCAAAAACAGCAATGGTGCGGCGACAACAGCCAAGCCAAAGCCGATGGCGGTTTGTACAAACGAACCAACAAAAATGAGTGCCACTGCGATAAGGGCAGTCTGATTTAGGTATTCCATAGGCCTGCGAGTAAGTTCTAAAGGAGCGAATGGATACTATAAATTAAAACGGTAGAAATAGTCTTAATATTCAGTGAGCTTTATGCAAGTTTCGTTAGTTGCGTAGTCAGTTTTTGCGGCCAATAAAAAAGAGAGCGGATATCTCAGGAACTAGTCCATTCAATATCCACTCTCTCATTGGATTGCTTATCGCTATAACTGATTGGGGGAGTCAGTATTAAACGTTAAGCCATTGCCAATTTCAGACGCTCAATTGGCTTGTCATTGATCGGTAAATGGATAAGCGCAGCTGCAAATGCTAATACCACCGTTGACCACCAGATTGGTTCGTAAGATCCGTAGTAATCGTAAATACGACCACCAACCCAAGCACCTAAGAAACTACCTACTTGGTGAGTGAAGAACACCAAGCCATACAAAGTTGATAGGTAACGAGCACCAAATATCTGGCGAACTAAGCCTGACGTTAGTGGAACCGTACCTAGCCAACAGAAACCAATGGCTGCGCCAAAGATAGCTGCGGTTGATTCCGTAACTGGCAGAGTCACAAACGCACCAATAACCACAGTACGCACTAAGTACAATGCCGACATTACATGACGCTTGCTGAACTTATCGCCCATTACACCCCAGAAGTAAGAACCGAAGATGTTGAAGATACCAACGTAAGCCAATGCCATTGCTGCGCTGCTTGCTGGTAAGTTTTTGTCAGCTAGGTAGCTTGGTAAATGTGTAGCAATAAACATCACGTGGAAGCCACACACGAAGAAGCCTGCGTGAATCAACCAGTAACCTCTGTGAGAGAAGGCTTCTGATAGTGCTTCTTTCAATGTTTGATTGTCTTCAACTTGCGTCTGTTTATTCGTTGCGACTTTTGGCGCTCGCATGAAAAGTGCAAATGAGATCATCACGCAGCACAGCACGCCAAACACCTGCATCGCACTCTGCCAATCAAATTCGTTCAACATGTATTGCGCGCCCGGAATCACCGCGAACATACCAAATGAACCGGCAGCCGTGGTTAAACCGAATGCTTTAGCGGCGTGTTCTGCAGGTACCACTTTCGCTACTGCACCTAATACGATCACATAGCTTGTTGCACTCAGTCCAAGGCCAACCAATGCGCCCAATGAAATGTAAAGCATGCTTGATTCGGTAGAAATTGAGGTAAGAAGTAAACCCAAACCGTAAGCACATGCGCCTGCAATAATGATGCGTCTTGCTCCCCATTTGTCAGCGGCCATACCAACAAAAGGTTGGAACACACCGAACAATAGGTTTTGTAGAGCAATAGCGAAGCTGAAAAACTCTCGACCCGTGCCGAAATGCTCTGAAATTGGCATCATGAAAATGCCGAATGATTGTCTGATCCCTAGACTGATAATAAGTGTGCCGATCCCAAGCCATACCAGTAAAGGAAAACGGAAAATGCTCATTCTAATACTCTTAAATTAATGGTGGTGATGTGAGTGGTCTTGCGCAGACATGTTTTGTTCAGTCATATGATGGTGATGCTCGTGTCCTGATTGCTGGTGGCAGCCACTACTCACGGCGTGCTGAGCCAAAAGATCAATCAGTGGCTGACTGTGATGCACAATAACCAAACTAATGACGAGGAATAACGTCATTCTGGCTAGTTGAGCAAAAAGAGATTGTGAAAACATAAGGTGTTTACATGCGCTCTATGTTGTAAGAAGTCGCGCATCATAATGATGGGTGGGATATGTATCAAATGACTATTTGTGATTTAGTCTATGCGTTTTATGCATAGACATATACGTTGCCGGGCTGAGGGTAAAACGTGACAAAAATATGAGAAAACTCGGCACTCATTAGTTCCGACGTAAAAGCCTGCAATTCAATATGGATACTTAGTATCGTGTCTGTAACTGTCTGCTTTATTGAGCTTTTTCATAAAACTGTAAAAACTAATATACAAACTAGTCACCTAAGAAGATCGGCTGTTCGCTCGACTTATCTGTTAAATATCGTAAATTTGGGCCTAAATCGTTTCAACATGACTGAAACGCGATATAAAAAGATTCAGGGAGAGTCATTCACATGGATAAAGATCATAACTTTCGCGAAAACTTGCTCGCATTGGTCTTAGGAAGCGCACTGGTTTCGCTTGGCGTTATCTTTTTCAATCAAGTCGGTTTGCTCACCGGAGGAACCGCTGGTCTAGCGATCTTCATCACCAAAGTGACAGATCTAAGCTTTGGCCAAGTGTTCTTTGCACTTAACTTACCTTTCTATATTTTATCGGTCGCTCGTATGGGCTGGCGTTTCACTATTAACACCTTTATTGCCGTTTCGATAGTTTCGTTCGCAGTGGACCACTTATATCACGTGATTCAAATTGCGGAGATTCATGCACTGTATGCAGCATTACTGGGCGGCGGATTAATTGGTACCGGTATGTTGGTGATTTTCCGTCACAAGATGAGCTTGGGCGGCTTTAATATTCTGGCGCTGTCTTTACAGGAGCGTTTTGGGATTCGAGCAGGCAAGGTTCAGATGGCACTGGACTGTACTATTGTGGTGCTTTCACTGTTTATCGTTGATGCGCCACTGATACTATTGTCTGTATTGGGGGCAGTAGTCACCAACTTGATTCTCGCGATGAACCACAAACCTGGGCGCTACCAACCCGTTGTAAAAGCGGAAGCGGCTTAGTCAGTTTGAGTTTAAGCTTATATTGCAAGCCGTAGAAAACAACAAAGCCAGCATCAATTGCTGGCTTTGTTTTCTGAAAATAGTCATTCAACGCTTAGCAGTTGCCGCAACCGGATTCCGGTTTGAGATCGCAATCAATCACATTACCTTGTTTGTCTAGTGACAAGTTGCAGCACTGTTCAAATAGATTCTTAAGATCGCCACGACTTTTCTGAACGCGAGATTTCACCGTTGAATAGCTGATGTTTTGTGCCTCTGCGATCTCTTTCTGGCTCTTACCCTTGATATCAACGGCAAGCAATAGTGCAGCACATTGCTCGGGTAACGCTTGAATGAAGGGTTCAATGCATAAAGACAAGTTCTGTTTGAACTCTTCATTGTGGTCTAAATCTGCAAACCACAAATCGTCTGCATCAATTTTACTATCACGTTGTTGGCGAGCGTGTTTACGATAGAAGTCGATAATTGTGTTATTGGCTAATTGAAATAACCACGATTTAACACTGCTCGCATCTTGCACCTTGTGTAGGTTCTGAAAAGTCTTAATTAAGATCTCTTGCAGCAAATCATCTACATCGGCGGAATTACTTACTTTAGAGTGAAGGAATGCTTTTAATGTCTGCTGATATTCAGCCCAAACCTGCTCTAAGTCTAAAGATGTGCTATTTGCACTGTTCATTTACGCAACACTCGTCTTGTAAGAAACCAATAACCCCTTCTAGGCATTCATATTCTGCGACACAAAAGAGAGTTCTGCCTTCACGTCGTTGGCTTATAAGGCCTGCTGATGCAAGGCTTGATATGTGGTGAGATAAAGTAGAACCGGGGATACCGAGTTCTTCTTGTAGGCCGCCAACCGCAATGCCTTGGTAGCCAGCTTTAACGACACTTTTATAGATACTAAGGCGAATAGGGTGGCCCAGCTCTTTCAGTGCTTTTGCTACGACTTCTAAGTTCATATTAACTCCTCAAGATTTAATTTCGATAATAGTCGAAATGATTGTCGAATTCAAATATAAAAACAGTGAATACGTAAGTCATTGAAAGTTTGTTGATTTGAAAATTAATTCGATTTTTATCGAAATAAATCTTGATCTGTAACTATTTATTTCTATAATTCGAGAATATTCGAAATTAAGGGTCGGGTACTTTCCTCATAGAGTTCGACCTTCAATCCTGTTTGGAGTTAATTATGAGCAATGAAATGTTAACAATGCTAAAAGACGCGCTTGATATGTTTGCTTTCTTAGCAGTAGAGCTAATCATCCTTTTCTTGGCAATTAGCTACATTGTTGGGATTCTGCAAGAGTTCCTTACGCCTGAGAAGATTCAATCTATCTTGAGCTCACGCAACGGTAAGGGCTATGTGATTGCCGCACTACTGGGGGCGATTACACCTTTCTGTTCATGTTCGACGATTCCTTTCCTAAAAGGTTTGCTGCGTGCACGAGCGGGTTTTGGTCCAATGATGGTGTTCCTATTTGGTAGTCCACTATTGAACCCAGTGATCATTGGTTTGTTTGTGATTACCTTCGGCTGGCAAGTTGCAGCGTTCTACTTCTTAGTGGCAATGACGGTATCAGTAGTCGCAGGTTACACACTGGAAAAACTAGGTTTTGAGCGTTACGTGAAAGCAGAAGCGTATGAATCAACGGGGTCATCTTCAAGTTGCGGTACTAGCTGTGGCGACTCTGCACCTAAAAAAGCAGCACCAGCAAAAGCGGAACCTTCTTGTGGTACAAGCGCATGTGGTGAACCTGCACCAGTAATGGCAAAAGAAAGTGCATGCTGTGGTACTAAGAAAGAAGAGCCGAAAGTAGAAGTATCATGCTGCTCAGCTGATGGCACAGTGACAGCAACAGTCGTTGAGAAGAAAGAGCCTAGCCGCTGGATGAGAATCTGGTTCTCGACTTGGAAAGACTTCAAACAAGTTTTCCCTTACTTGATGATGGGTATTGCAATTGGTTCATTCATCTATGGCTTCATTCCAACTGACTTGATTGCTGAATATGCAGGTGAAGGCAAGTGGTACGCGATTCCAATCGCAGCAGTAATTGGTATTCCACTGTACATCCGTGCTGAAGCTGTGATTCCACTGAGTGCAGCCCTAGTGCAAAAAGGTATGGCCTTGGGGTCAGTAATGGCATTGATCATTGGTAGTGCGGGCGCAAGTTTGACAGAAGTTATTCTGCTTAAGTCTATCTTCAAAAATCAGATGATTGCGGCTTTCCTATTCGTAATATTAAGTATGGCGATTGGTGCAGGTTACCTATACACCTTCATCTTTGGTTAATCTTAGATAACACCATCGATACGAAAATATAGCTAATAAAAAAGAGCTCACCTTGTTGAGCTCTTTTTGTTTTTAAAGGAAAGTAGCAGCGAAATATCACACAGGGTTTGGCAGTGCAGAAGAGGTGCCTTGAGTCGCGAAAGCGTTGGTTGCCAACACATCGCAGTGGTGACGATTAATTGCATCGCCATAGTTGTTGGTGATACCGGGAAATTGAAAACGATACATTGGAATACCAAAGCGACGCTCTCTCTGCTGCCCGATTCGGTCTTTGCTTGTCCAAAGCAGTCGATTCTTCGCGGTGTAAGTCATGCCGTGCATTTTATTGAAATATTCTTCGTGGCTACGCATCTGTTCGTACAACTCAATAATACGCTGTCTAGAAAAGTTCAGTGTTGAGCTGCTTTTAAGCTTGGTTCCCCATCCTGTTAATACCTTTTCCATAAAGTCTCGTGTGACGAGGCCAGGGCCTGTGAGCAACCCTGCACCTTTGCTTCCGCCAGAAGTATTGGCATTACCAACTAAGGTACCGTGTCGACCTGGCATATAGGTAGTGTAATATTGGGTTGAGCGAGATAGGCGGGGCATTCTTGCTTTGAATGCTAGAGAACGTTCGTCTTCCGCAAATACGCAAACGATCTGTTTTACGTTTTTACCAAGTGACTTGTAATCCTTGAAAGCGTTCATTCCACCTGGCACAGGATCGCAAGCAAAAATGTTAACTGGGATATGGCTAAGTTCCGGGTCTTTGAGCATACGGTTTGCCAATTCAAAGCAACTGACACCACCCCGACTCCATCCAACAATGTTCACTTGGCTGATCGGTTTACTCTGGCGCTCGATCGCTATGTTTTGTTGACGAGCGGCAATACCGTGTTTTAGATCTGCGGCTAACTCTTTTGAATCTTTGAGCCAATCTTGATATTTGCGGTTGGTTGCAAAAGGCCAAGCAGATTTCTCTGGGCGGGATTCACTGAGCAATCCCTTAGCTCGTTTGAGGTAATCATTCTTGTCTTGTTGGTTACCGCGTATGATGTTCAATACATGGCGCATATTGCTATCGATACCTTTGCCTTGCAGAGTCCCTCTAATCGCAGAGTATGTGTCGTCCTTGCCTTGCTTTAACCATTCGTTTTGGTTTCCGCTGCCAACGCCGTCTACCTGGATATAGTCAATCATGTCTCGCCCAGTAGTATTCTTCGCCAATGTTGATATCAGCTCGCCAGACACATAGTTTTTATGGTTATTATCTTCTGAGTTGGATCCTGTTCCACAGAAGAATACGGTAAAAATCGACATGTATTCCCTTAAATAAATTCACCGAAATTATTTAAAGTATAACTATCGAATCAAAAGCTTGGAGCTCAACGACTTAATATTCTCAAAGGTCAGACCAACAGATGAAATAAATGGAACGAAGCGCAAGTTTTATAAATTCGTTGTTTGGTCAGTTCTATTGAGCTCCGGCTCTCGGTTATACCCGTCAAGAAAGATCAATCGAAGTGTCATAATACTCAACCCTATTTTGTCTAGTATCAAACAGCAGGCTGATTTTGCTCTAGTACCGAAATCTGAGGCCTACACTTTGTATAGATACTTGCTGTTTAGGAGCCACCTATGAATAGCGGGTAATTTATAGCGATCGCTTACGAGCTTAGATTGAGGTTTATAGGAGGGAGTATGTTTGCAATACATAGGGAATATGAGTTACAGAATCAGCAACATTTTCATGCCCACATTCAAGTAAAGCCAACCGGAAATTTAGAGTTTGAGATTTTAGAGTCTCATGAGCATCATGATACCGACTTTAATCACTTGTCTTTTGAAACTGAACAAGGGAAGACTAAAGTGCTTGGGCGGGATGAAAGTGGTCAACAGACAGATTGGCAACTCTTATTGGCAGAGGAAGATGCAAAAGAGCTAAATCATCTGGTGGTATTGGCATCGGAGCAATACGAGACATTAATGCGAGATCTCATGTGACGGGGCAAGCTAACGATAAACCGTAGTTGTTAACTCACACCAAAAATAAAAAGCCCGGCGAATAGCCGGGCTTTGTTCACAGTGATTGTGTATTTCGTCTTAGAAACCGCGAATATCAAGCTCATTGTTGATCAACACGACGCACTGAGAAGCGAACAGCATGTTTGGACCTAAACTGATTTTCTCTGTACCTAGACGCTTTAAGCTGTTGTAGCTTTTCTTCGGCATAGGGATGTGGTCAGTGAGAAGGAAACATGGGTTTTCAGCAATCTCTGCATCACGGATAAAGTCACCTTTCTTATCCATCATGTACAGCTGGTGGTCTTCAGCTAGCTCTTTAACCAGCTTTTCAAAACTCATAGTACGAACAGTGATGCCCGGCTCAACCTGACGCGTCTGTTCTTTAGTCATACCTTGAGAAGCGTCAACCGCTCTTACTACCGCTGATAACAATGCAAACTCGTGGAAGCCACCAATGTTGGTGATCTCGTTTGAATCGAATGTAATCGTACGTGAAAAGTCTTTAGTACTTTCTAATACAAGGTGCACGGTGACATTCTCACGGTGAGATTGAGCAACGAAGATCGTGTTCATCAGAGTATGAGCCAGAATCTCAGTATGAGCATCTTGCCCAACACCTTCTAAGATAAGTTTGCTCTCTGTAGGGGCTGCGCGAGCGCGTAATACGAATGAACGCATGGAATGTACCTTGTCAGTATGTGATAAAGCGAAACGGCCTTATCAACATGAATTGATGAATAACCAAAATTGTGGCGGTATGTAACTCTTTTCTATTAATGAAGTCAAATAGAGTTGCGTATAGTGACAACCAGAAGAACTCTGCTTATTAAATAGATGATGACCACATTACAAGATGGTTAAGGTTGAAGCGACCCAATGTTAACGTAGATAGTATGTGCAAATTATTAGGTAGCTTGCAAAAGGAAGTAGTCAATGAAGTTACAGAAGATCAATAAAGAAGAATATAGAAAGAAGATGAACCTGTTATTGGTTTCATTGGTTGGTTCACTCGCCGTGTTCGCCATTGTATTCGGAACCATACTGATTGAACTATTCGGTTCAGGACAATCAATCGCGGGTGAATCGACAGGTAATTTCCACTTGAACGTACTAGGTGTGATCTTATCTGTTGCATTGAATGCATTTATCGCGAATCGTGTGAAAGGGCATGATTACTTCAAAGAAGCGCTTTATGTATGGAACCTTAAACAAATCCATAATCAAATCTATCGTAAGCTCAAGCGTATTCAACCCAAAGCTGAACAAGGCGACCGAGACGCGCTGACCATCCTTTACTTCTATTACACCACGCAAAAACAGGTATACGACCTAGACAACAACACATTGACGATAAAAACAGTTCAGCAATCGCTAGATAAGATCTTAGAATTGAGCGAGAAATGGAGCATTGAGCTAGATATAGAGGCTTTTTCGAAAGATCTAGTCGCAAAGTTTTAAGCAATATGCCCATTATTGTATGAGCTTTGAGCGACGAAAGAACCTTTTGACGTAAAAGTATCCACTTAAGCAAGTTTTTTGAATTTTTATCAAAAAAGGGGTTGCCATGTTTTCGATGATCTCTATAATGCCGCCTCACTGACACGGCAGACGCCACAAGGCTTCAGCGAAGAATGTTAGTAAGGCAACTAGCTTTAAGCGATGATTCGCTTCTACTTTTAGAAAGTAGGGATTAATTCCAAATAAGTGTTTGACACTGAGAATTAAGTCGCTAGAATGGCCGCCTCTTACGAAGTGACGCAAGTCACAATGAAGAGAAGCTCTTTAACAATTTAAACCTATCAATCTGTGTGGGCACTCGTTGATGAATATCAAAACGTTTTATCGTTAGATAAAACAGATTCTTCGGAATCAAAATGAT